>CAJGCA010000014.1 GCA_904501705.1 Clostridiaceae bacterium
ACGGGGCTGCCCGTGGACGCCGAGGGCGAGGCCGTCGAGTTCCTCAAGGCTCACGGCTTCAAGCCCGAGGCAAAGCCCCGCAGGGCGCCGCGCAAGCAGGCGCCCAAGAAGCCCAAGCCAACCGAGTAGAGGGAGGTGCCCCATGGCATACGCGACCGTGGACGACCTCGAGGCCCGCTACGGCGAGCTTCCCTCCGAGGACGCGCGCACGCAGGCGTCCGTCCTGCTCGACGACGCGGCGACCTACCTGGACGGCGTCGTGGCGGTGGACCCATCCGACGAGCACCAGGCGGGGGCGCTCCGCATGGTCTCGTGCGCGATGGTCAACCGCTCCATGGAGGCGGCGAGGTCGGAGACGTACGGCGTCTCCAACGCGAGCTACACCATGGGGCCGTTCTCCCAGAGCGCCACGTTCTTCAACCCCAGCGGCGACCTCTACCTCACGAGCGGGGAGCGGCAGCTGCTGGGTGTCGGCGGCTCCCGCATCGGGACGATCCGCCCAGTCATAGGCGGCCGCCATGCTTAGCCGCCCCATGCCCTTCGGGGCCGTCCCGTGCATGGTGTGGCTCCCGACCTACGCGGAGGACGCCTACGGCAACAGGCGCGCGACCTACGACGAGGAGCCTGACGTCGTGACGGAGTGCTGCTACGCGCCCGGCCGCTCGACGCCCGACACCTCCGACGACATCGAGGAGGACCGCCCGTACGGGGTGACCGTGACGGTGACCTTCTTCCTGCCGAAGTCGCTGCAGGCCGACCTGCGCGGCGCGCGCATCGCGTGCGCGCCTCCCGACGACCCGGCCATGGCGGCCCAGACCTTCGACGTGGTGGGAACGCCGTACAGCTACCCCCGCGCGAACACGCCCGGCGACTACAGCTGGTGCATCGAGGGGGTGGCTCACCTTGGCTAGGGCGGGACGCTTCAGGCCGTCGGTCACCGGGTACCGCGAGGTCATGAACAGCCACAACGACGTCATGACCGCCTGCGAGGTCAAGGCCGGCGCCATCGGCGCATCGGCGTCGCGGCAGAGCGGGCTGAGCTACGTGGTGGACGTCCAGACGGGGCTCAACCGCGTGCACGCGCGCGTCTCGACCGACGGCACCAAGGCGGCCTTCTACCGCGAGCGCTACTACCACGCGCTGGCCATCGCCACGAGCGCAATGGGCGGGCGCTCCTCGTACGAGCGCGGTGGCTACAAGAACCTGCCGAGCCGCGTGAGGGCCGTGCGCAACAAGAGCGACCGGGGCTGGAAAGCCCCGAGCTACCACAGGAAGTCGAGGTGACGAATGGACCCCATCGCGATGGCGCTCCCCATCCTGCGGGACGCGTTCGGCGCCGTGCCGGTCTCCACGGAGGTCTCCCCCGACCGCCCGGACAGGCTGGTCGTGGTGACCCTCGTGGGCGGCATGACGGACGGCTTCGTCATGGACGCCCTGCTGGGCATCACCTGCTGGGGCCGCGACGACCACGACGCCCTGACCATGGCCACGCTCGCCGCCGACGCCCTGCGCGACGCCGCGGAGGAGCACCCCTACATCTTCTCGGCCGACCTAGAGTCCGTGAGCCGCGACGAGTGGACGCTCACCGGGCAGGCCCGCTACTACGCGCAGGTACGGCTGACCATCAACACCGACGAGTAAGGAGGCAGCATGGCTGCTAACAACAAGGCGAACGTCTCGACCACCCGAGGCGTGAAGGGCGGCTACCTCTTCTCCGCCCCGCTCGAGACCGCGGGCGCGCCGACCAGCTCCACCTACCAGCCCAGCACGTGGCTGACCAACGGCAACCCGCCCCAGGACTGGGAGTGCCTCGGCTACATCCCGACCGACGGCTTCACCGAGTCCGTCAGCCGCGACAACTCCGACCCCATCCAGGACATCAACCTCGACAACCTCGACGAGCCGCTGGGCAGCGCGACCGAGACCATCCGCGTGGCGCTCATGGAGGTCAAGAGGCACACCCTCGGCACCATCTACGGCCACACCAACGTGACCGACGCCAGCGGCGTCATCGAGGTCAAGCACGACTGGGGCAACTCCGAAGAGCACTATCAGTACGTCTTCCTGCTCGAGCTGAAGGACCAGCGCTACTGGACCAAGTACATCCCCGACGGCAAGGTCACCGAGGTCGGCGACTTCACCGGCAACAAGACGACAGTCGCGCAGCGCGAGGTGACCATCACCTACAACGCCGATAACGACGGCGTGGGCTGCTACGACTGGTACGACTCCACCGAGACGAGCTAGGTCGCCCGCAAGGCACCACGAGACGCGCGCCCCCGGTCACGCGCCGGGGGCGCTCCCATAAAGGAGGGGGACAATGCGCACCATCGAGTTCAGGGGCATCGAGGTCACCTACGACGAGCGCTGCACGCTCAGCTGGAAGTGGCAGAAGGCCGTCGCGTCGCAGGACCCGAAGCGAAGCATCGGCGCCGTCGAGGCGCTCCTGTGCGGCCGCGACGAGGAGTACGCCGACCTGCTGTGCGGCAACGACGACCACGAGGCCCCGGACACGGCGGCGGACGCCATGAGCGAGCTGATCGCGGCGTGCATCGCAGACATGAACGAATCAAAAAACTAGCCATCCTCGCCCTCGCCATGCGGGAGTGCCCCGACGAGCTGCTGGCCGACTTCCAGCAGTACTACGGGCTGGACCTGTGGTCGCTCGACCTGTCAGCCGACGCCCCGCCGCGCCCGCTGCTGCGCGCCGCCACCCTCGCGGCCCAGCTGCCGAGCGACGGCAGGGTCATGGGCGCCATATCGCCGGTCGGCAGGCACAGCACCGAGGCGTGGCTCCTGCGGCAGATAGAGCTGGACATCCGCTCGCTCGGCGGCAGCGGCGAGGACGGCAGGGAACCCGAGCCGATATGGCTCGACGGCGAGGACGAGGCCCACGAGGCCGCGACGGAGCGCGCGGAGCGCGACGCGGTGGCGCTGGCCGCCTCGTTCGGACTGAACCTGTAAGGAGGTGAAGCCGTGGCAGAGGTCGGCACCTACTACATCACCGTCATGCCGGACATGTCGAAGTTCACCGGAGGCGTCAACAAGGCGCTCGGCAACCTCGGCACGGAGGGCGGCAAGAAGTACAGCGCCGGGTTCCTCGACGTGGTCAAGGGAAGCGCGCTGGGCGTGGCGCTCGGCAGCCTCGCCGCCAAGGCGGGCAGCGCCATCGTCGGCGGCCTGAGCAGCGGCATCCAGCGCATCGACACCATCCAGAACTTTCCGAAGGTCATGGAGGCGCTCGGCTACAACGCGGACGAGGCGCAGTCGAAGATATCGCTCATCATGGAGCGGCTGGACGGCCTGCCCACGGCCACGCAGGACGTGGTCACGCTCACGCAGGCCATCGCCGACTCGACGGGCGACCTCGACCTGGCGACGAAGGCCGCGCTGGGCTTCAACGACATGATGCTGGCCAACGGCGCAAGCAGCGCCGAGGTGGTGCAGGCACAGGGCGTGCTCAACCGCGTGCTCGGCAAGGGCAGCGCGACGGTCGCCCAGTGGCAGTCGCTGACCTCGGTCATGCCAGCGCAGCTCTCGGCCGTGGCGCGCCAGCTCCTGGGCGCCTCAGCAAGCTCCGAGGACCTGCACGCGGCGCTCGAGGACGGCACGGTCTCGTGGAACGACTTCCTCAACGCCATCGTCACGCTCGACACCGAGGGCACCGACTCCATGGCCAGCTTCTACGAGCAGGCCAAGGCGAACAGCCACGGCATCGGCACGGCGCTCGAGAACGTCCAGAACCGCATCGGCGCCGGGTGGGCGAACATCCTCGACGCCATCGGGCGCGAGGACATCTCCAGCGCCATCGACACGATGAGCTACGGCGTCAAGGATGGCATGACCCGCATCGCCGAGGGCATCGGCTACGTGGCCGACCTCGTGCGCGACAGCGACATCGCCAAGAGCCTCGGCGCCATCGCGCAGTCGGCGGGCGAGTTCTTCTCGGGTCTCGTGAGCGAGTCCGACAAGGAGTCCATCAAGGACATCACGAAGGCGCTCGTCGACCTCGTGGACGGGGCGCTCAAGTGGCTGGCCGACCACGGCGCGGTCGTGAAGGTCGCGCTGGGCGCCATCGTCGGCGCCATCGCCGCGCTCGTTGGATTCAACATCGGCACCAAGATAGCGGCCATCCCCGGCCTGCTCACGGCCATCTGGACGGCGCTCTCGGCCAACCCCATCGTCGCCATCGTCACGATCGTCGCGGCCCTCGCCACGGCGCTGTACACCTTCTTCACGCAGACGGAGGAGGGCAGGGCCATCTGGCAGGGATTCTGCGACCTGATGACGCAGCTCTGGGAGGGGCTGCAGGCGGACTGGCAGGCGCTCTGCGATGTGCTCAGCCGCGAGTGGGAGAGCTTCAAGGCGTTCATCGACGGCATCCCCGAGTGGTGGGACGGCGTCGTGCAGTACTGGAGCGACGCCATGGCCGAGTTCGGCGGGTACATGGCCGAGGCATGGCAGAAGCTCAAGGACGACGTGCTCGCCGCGTGGGAGGCGCTCAAGGAGGGCGCCGCCGAGCGGTGGGAGGCCCTCAAGGAGGCCGTCACGTCGCGCATCCAGACGGCGGTCGAGACCGTGACCCTCGCATTCGACAGGCTCAAGGCGACGCTGTCCACGGTCTGGGACGCCATCAAGTCAAGCGTCACCGAGCGGGTGCAGGCGACGCGGCAGGCCATAGCCGACCGCTTCAACGCGGCCAAGGACGCCGTGCTCGGCGTCTTCGACAGCATCAAGCAGGGCATCCACGACAAGCTGGAGGCGGCCAAGCAGACGGTCTCGAACATCATCGAGGGCATCAAGGGGCTGTTCAAGTTCGACTGGTCGCTCCCTGCGCCCAAGCTGCCGCACATCGACTGGCACTGGAGCGACATCGGCGGGGTCCTGGCCATCCCGGTCTTCGACGGCATCAGCTGGTACGCCAAGGGCGGCGTCTTCGACGCGGCCACGCTCATCGGCATCGGCGAGGCGGGCAAGGAGGCGGCGCTGCCGCTCAACCGCCAGACCTACTCCGAGATGGCCCGCGGCATCGTGGGCGAGATGGGCGGCAAGGGCGCGGAACCCATCATCATAGAGAAGCTCGCGGACACGATCATCATCCGCGAGACCGCCGACGTGGACGAGGTCATGGACCGCATCAACCAGAGGACTAGGCGCGAGAGGGCGGGGATGGCATGAGCAGGACGACCGTGACCTTCGACGGCACCGACCTCACGAGCCTCTACGACGTCTCCGACCTGCGCACGTCGCTGCTGCCGCGCACCATAGGCAGCGTTGCCGTGCCAGGGCGCGACGGGGCGCTCCACACGGGGACGAGGCTGGCCACCCGCACCGTGACGCTCACGCTCACCGTGCGTGGCGCAGGCATCGCGGCCCGCCAGCAGGCCGCGCGCACGCTCGCGGCCATCCTTGACGTGGACGAGCCCGCGCCGCTGGCAATCAGCATCGACGGCGGCCTGTTCTACATGGCCATGCCAGAGTCGTCGGGCGACATAGCGCGCTACTGCAACGCAAGCCGCACCGAGGTCACGTTCACGTGCCTCGACCCGACGCTCCATGCGGCGCGCAGGTCGGTGAGCCTGACGAGCGGCGGCACCGCGACCGTCACGGTCGGCGGCACCTACCCGACCATGCCCCTGGTGGAGGTCACCGGGGCGCGCAACGGGTCCGGCGGCTTCTGGCGCCTGACGCTCGACGGCGGGGAGTACCTCATCGCGACCATCCCCTCCGGCGTCACGAGCGCGCCCATCGTCGCCGACTGCGAGAACCGCGTCCTGCGCGTCAACGGCAGCGTGACGCTGCTGCAGCCCGCTGCCGACTGGCTCGTGCTCGAGCCGGGCACGCACACGCTGTCCATGACCGGCACCGGCACCGGCACCATATCGTTCGAGGAGAGGTGGCTGTGACGCAACGGATGACGCGCATCATCGTCAGCGACCACGCCGAGTCGTTCAAGTTCGAGCTGGACCCCGCTCAGATCCTCGACGCGCGCGTCACCGAGGAGGTCAACGGGGAGCACAGCCTGAGCATCGAGACGCTGCAGGTGCTCGAGAAGTCCGACCGCCTGCTCCTGCAGGACGCCATGGGGCACTGGCACGAGTACGTGGTGCTGGGCATCGAGGCCGAGCACACCGAGGGCGGCGTGGTCGCGCACAGCTACTACTGCGTCTGGTCGCTGCAGCACGACCTGAGCGCGACCTTCGTCAACGACCTGTACGGCGCTGGCTACAACCCGGGCAGGGAGTCCACGCCCGTCACCGCCACGAGGGCGCTGCAGGTGGCACTCGAGGGCACGAACCGGTGGACGATCGGTACCGTCTCGCAGAACACGTCCTCGTCTTCCAGCTTCTACCGCCGCAGCGGGTGGGAGGCCATCCAGACGGTCGTGGAGAACTGGGGCGGCGAGATAGACGCCACCATCACGGTGACCGGCGCCGGTCTCGTCGGCAGGCAGGTCAACCTCGTCTCGCACATCGGCTCGACGAGCGCAACGCGGCGCTTCGACTACGGGCACGACGTTGCCGGCATCAAGCGCACCGTCTCCGACGACGTGTGGCCGTGCCGCATCGTGCCGCTCGGCAAGTCCGAGGAGACCGAGGCGGGCGGCTACACGCGCAGGCCGAGCATCGAGAGCGTCAATGGCAACATCCCGTGGCTCGAGGACGCGACGGCCACGCCCCTGGTCCGCCAGCCCGACGGGCAGGGCGGCTGGGAGTACCCGACCGTCATAGTCAATAACGACACCTACACCGAGCCCGCCGACCTCAAGGCGTGGGCGCTCGACCATATCGGCGAGTACTGCAGGCCCATCGTCTCCTACGAGGCGGAGGTCGTGCAGTTCGAGCAGGCTGGCATGGGCGCGCACGGCGTGGCGCTCGGGGACGACGTGGTCGTGGTCGACCGTACGTTCTGCGACGGCGGCCTGCGCATCCAGGCGCGCGTGGTGAGGATAGAGCAGAGCCTGCTCGACCCGTCGGACATCAAGCTGACCATCGGCAACGCCAAATCGACGCTGGCCGACCAGCTGTCAGGAATCGCCGGGGAGGTCGCGTCCATCGCCGAGATACTGGGCAACACGGGCGCGTACCAGGCAAGCGACACCTACCTGTCCAACCTCATCGGCCAGATCAACTCCGCGGCCAACGCGACCGGCGGCTACACCTACATCACCGAGGGCGAGGGCATCCGCACATACGATCGCGCCGTGAGCGACCCGCTCGTGGGCGCCGAGGCGACGGCCGTCGTGGAGGTCAAGGGCGGCACCATACGCATCGCCAACAGCCGCACGGCAGGTGGCGACTGGGACTGGAGGACGGTCTTCGTCTCCGGGTTCATTAGCGCCGACTTCATCCACGGCGGCACGCTCGTGGCTGGTGGTGCCAACAATGTCAACGGCATGATTCAGGTGCTCGACGCCAACGGCAACGTGGTGTGCCAGTTCGACAAGGATGGCGCAAGGGTCGTGGGCGCGCTCGTCCTGCAGCTCTTCTACCAGCTGGCAAACCCGCAGTACAGCTACGAGCTTAGAACCGAGAACGGATTGGTCGGCACACCGGGCAACACCAAGTACGCGTATCTGAACGCAAATCATTCCTATACCGGGAGCCACGCAATATACGGCCTCAAGGTGGGTACGTACGGTCAGTGGACTGGCAGCGACGTCGAGAGCTGGATTGCCTTCGCGCCGTGCAACTACGCAGGAAGCACTGGCACTGACGGCGGTGCCGCAGTCACCGCGATCGGCGACATATCCATCGTCTCGAACCTCAACTCGACGGACGTCGGCGGGTACATCTGGGTCATGGGGAGCAAGCTCGAAACCGGGTGCGTTACCAGCAGCACCGGCTATCGGGAGAGAATAATCCTGAACTCGAGCGACGGCTCCACGTTGCTGTCAAGCGGAACGACGGCATCATCGTCGGAGCTCGTCCTGTACAACACCGCCCCGTCGACCTACTGGACGTTCTCGAACGCAGACAACAAGAAGGTCTGCGCGTTGGGCGGAATGTTCCTGCTCGGCGGCATAAGCATCCGCGGCGACATGAAGGCAAGCGGCACTAAGAACCGCGTGGTGAGCACCAGCGGCTACGGGGAGCGCCTGCTCTACTGCTACGAGACGCCATCACCCATGTTCGGCGACCTCGGCAGCGGAGCCATCGGCGACGACGGCCTGTGCTACGTGGAGATAGACGACGTGTTCGGCGAGACCGCGCGCACGGACATCGCATACCAGGTCTTCCTGCAGAAGTGCGGCGCCGGTGACCTTTGGGTGGCCGAGAAGAGCCCCACGCACTTCGTGGTGGAGGGCACGCCCGGCCTGCGCTTCGACTGGGAGCTCAAGGCCAGGCAGACGGGCTACGAGACCGAGCGCCTCGAGGACGATGGCATGCAGCGGCACGACCCGTCGGAGGCGGAAGACGCCATCGCCGCGCTCGAGCACGCACTCGAGGCGAACGGCTACGTGGACGGCATCGAGTCGCTCCTCATGCAGGAGCTTTTGACAGTCAAGGAGGAAAGCAATGAAGCAGCTTAGCAGCTTCCTCGCCCTGAGCGTCAACGGGGGCGACCGAATCAGCTACACCTACGACACCATCGACCCGGCCACGGGCGACGTCATCGACTCCAACACCAAGGAGTCCTTCTTCGTGGTGGACGAGGGTTTGCGCGCCCACGTCGAGGCCGTCCGCGACTACATCCGCGAGAACAAGCTCGCGGACTAGGGGCGCCCGATGGACCCGCAACCCCTCGTGGCATGGGCGGCGCCCATCGCCTCGACCATCATCGTCACCGCGGCGACGGCCAGCATCAACGCGAAGATAGCGTCCGGCGAGCGCAAGCGCGACGCCGCGCGCGCCGAGACGGACGCCAAGCGCGCCAGGGAGGCCGTGTGGCGCGACGACGTGGAGCGCAGGCTCGACGGGCAGGACGAGAAGATCAACGCCATCCTCAAGGGACAAACGACCCAGATGCGCAGCGACCTCATCCACCGCGCGCACCGCTACGTCGACGACCTCGGGTGCGCGTCCCTCGAGGAGAAGGACGCGTTCAACGACGAATACAAGGACTACTGCGAGATCTGCAGGGCGCACGGCATCCAGAACAGCTTCGTGGACCGGCTCGCCCAGCAGGTCATGGCGCTGCCGAACCGGCAGAGCAAGGAGGACTAGATGGGTTACCTAATGCCAGATCGCGCGTACGACGTCCTCAAGTGGTTGGGGCTGGTGCTCTTCCCGGCGCTGGCCACCCTGGTCGGCGCCATCGGCCCCGCGTGGGGGCTTCCGCACGTGGACGCCATCGTGCTCACCATCAACGCGCTTGGGACGTTCATCGGCACCTGCATCGGCGTGAGCCAGATCGCGGCGATGGGCCAGCCCGACCCTGACAGCAACGCCGCGCACCTCGCCAGGGGCGAGTGAGATGGCGGGCAGCGTCAAGGCGTTCTGCGAATGGATGCGCGTGGCGTGCGAGGACTGGTCGCTCGGCTACGACCAGGGCAATCGTTGGGACATACGCGACGGCGGGGAGTGCGACTGCTCGTCGCTCGTGATATGGGCGTTGCGAAAGGCAGGCTTCGACACCGGCGAAGCTACGTATACAGGGAACGTGTTAAGCGAGCTGCTGCCACGCGGGTGGAGGAGCCTGCCCTTCGCGATCGACTCGGTCAAGGCCGGGGACATACTGCTCAACGAGGCGTGCCACGTCTGCGCCGTCATAGCGGGAAGCGGGCGCACGGCCACCATAGCGCAGGCGTCCATCGACGAGCGCGGCCGCATCAGCGGCGGCGCGGCGGGCGACCAGACCGGCGGCGAGACCAACACCAGGCAGGTCTACGTCTACTCGCGCGGGTGGGACTGCATCCTGCGCTACGAGGGCGGCGACAGTGACGCGACAGGCGGCGTCGCGCTTGACGTGGACGGCACGCTCGGGGCGCTCAGCGTCTCGGAGTGGCAGCGGCAGCTCGGCACGCCCGTCGACGGCTGCGTGAGCGGCCAGCTCAAGGAGTGCCAGCGGAGCTACCCGGCGCTCGCGGCCGTGACGTTCGAGGGCACGGGCTCGGCGCTCATGCGGCGCGTGCAGGAGCTGGTCGGCGTGCCGAACCCCACGGGCATCATCGCCGGGGGGACGGTGTGCATGCTGCAGGGGTGGCTCGTGCTCCACGGGCACAGCTGCGCGGAGGACCGCGCGGGCGTGCTCGGCGAGTGCACGGCCAAGGCGCTGCAGGAGTCGCTCAACGCGGGGGAGTGGTCCGCATGACGAAGTACTACGACCGCTACGGCAAGCGCGTCCCGTCGCCGAGGCACGACAGCGTGCCGTCCAACGGCGCGACGGCGGGGCTGTTCCTGGTCTCGGTGCTCGTGATCGGCGCGCTGGCCGCGTGGGTCTACGCCGAGCGCACGGCGCAGGCCGCGCCCGAGGAGCCGCCCACGCCCACGCACGACTCGCTGACCGTGAACTACACCTACGACGGCGACGCCATCCGCTGGTACGTCATGACCGACCCGGACACGGGCGTCCAGTACCTGGTCAACGACCGCGGCGGCTGCTGCAGGAGGGAGGACCGCGAGTGAGGGGCATGATGGCCGCTGCGGCGGCGCTCTCGGTGGCTATGCTCGCCTTCGCCGTCGCCGTCGGCATGCTCGTGAGGGTCGCCGCTTTCGTGCTGGTGGCCGTCCAGTGAGCGCGGAGGTGCGGGAGCGCTGCCCGAGGTGCCGCGTCAGCATGCGCGTGTTCGACGGGCGGGAGCGCACCGTCTGCTGCGGCGTCTGGTACGAGCTCGTCTGCCCGCGCTGCCACCTGACCATGGACGTGTACCGCCCGCGCAAGGGGCGGCGAGAGAGTAAGGAGCAATCTTGAGACGCTACACCACACCGACCATCGAGGTCACCGTCGAGGGCGTGGACCTCACCGGCTGCGAGGTCTACGTCACGCTCTGGCAGCAGGGCACCGAGGTCACCACGCAGCCCGGCGCGAACGACGTGGCCTACGACGGCGCCGACACCACCATCACCGTTGCCTACACGCAGGAGCAGACCGCGCGGCTCGTGGAGGGCCACGCCCGCATGCAGGTCAACTGGCTCGACGCCGACGGACGGCGCAACGCGACCGACTCCGCCGTGGTGCAGGTGACCGGCAACCTGCTGGGGCGGGTGGTCGACCATGCCTAGCGCCTGCCGCGTGCGCCTGCGGGTGGACGGGCCGGACGAGGTGCGGTTCACCACGTCGGAGTACATCCCCGTGCGCGTGAGCGACGCGCCCGCATACGACGGACCCTACGAGGTCTCGGCGGCGTCGTGGGCGCAGGTGCTGCCCACCGCGGGGCACGTCATGACCGCCGACCTCACCGTGCGCCCCGTCCCCAGCAACTACGGACTCATCACGTGGGACGGTTCGACCCTCACCGTTAGCTAAAGGAGAAGCAATGGCACAGAACGTGATCATCAACGGCGTCACCTACCAGCAGGTGCCCGAGGTAACCATCCCCCTCGTGGGCGGCGGCTCGGCGCGATTCCTCGACACCAGCGACGGCACCGCGCAGGCGGGCGACCTGCTGCAGGGCGAGACCGCCTACGCGGGCGGCGCGCTCGTCACCGGCACCATCCCGACCAAGGGCGCTGCGACCTACACGCCCGGCACCACACAGCAGGCCATCGCGGCGGGACAGTACCTCGGCGGCGCGCAGACCATCGCCGGGGACACCAACCTGCGCGGCGCCAACATCATCAGCGGCGTGTCGATCTTCGGCGTGGCGGGCACGCTCACCGTGCCGACCATCACGCAGGACCAGACGACCAAGGTGCTCAGCATCAGCTAGGGGGCGGCTCATGGCACAGGAAATCATGGTGATGGGCGCAATCTACGAAGGTGTGCCGTCTGTGCGCCTGCCCGACTCTAACGGCGTGTTCCACCCGTTCACCGACACGTCCGACACCACGGCGGTCGCGGCGGACGTGGCGCAGGGCAAGGTATTCCACCTCGCCGACGGCAGCGCCGCGACGGGGACGGCTGCGGGCGCCACGCTCGTCACCAAGTCCATCACGGCCAACGGCACCTACGACGCCAGCGACGATGGCGCGGACGGCTACAGCGAGGTCACCGTCAACGTGAGCGGCGGTGGCGGCGCTCCGAAGATGGGCGTACTCCGTCCCGACGCGGAGCTGTGGAAGAGCTGGACGTATGACAAGTGGCTTGTCGCGGACGAGGGAATTACGATTCCAGCGTACACGACAAGTGTCACGACCCTCAAGGCCAAGAGCACGATTGAGACCGTCGCACTTGACATCGAAAACTACGACTATAGGATGATTAGCAGGCTCCTGACGTCTCCTGCGTACAACGACGCGTCTAAGTCGAGCGGCAAGCAGTACTATGCCATCTGCAGCGGCATTAGCGACGTATTCCAGATTGACAGGAACGTGATTAACGACGGGACGTCGTTTAGTGGCGGAATGTCACCGGATACGTCAAATCGCGGGAATAACATCATCACCTATTGGTACTCGAATGGTGACCTCCTCTACCTCACGTCGAATTACGGCTTCTACCAACAAATCTCATATCCGCTCATTTCTGGGAGTAACCTCATTGTCAGCTCTCCTGCCTTCAACGCCCGCGGCAACTCATCCATCCTTAGCTCGGCGTGGTGGAGCCGCATTACGGACGTGAGGTTCCAGTATGTCATAGAGCTGTACCGGGTGCAGAAGGGCGGGCCGTACTTCGACGGCTTTGACGGTAAGTCGCAGACCATGCGCGCCATCGAGTGCGCCCAAAGCGCAAGCGGAGACCTCACGTAGCGCGGCGAACTACCCTAGCGCGTCAACGTACACCTACGTGGAGGAGTAGTACCCACACAGCACCGCACGAGACCCCTCGCCCACGCCGGGCGGGGGGTCTTTTTGCGTCCCAGGCGCGTCCCAACTGGCCGCACGGGGGCGCATCCGGCGCACGCCACGCACGAATATGCGCAGGTAGACGCACCAGAGCACACGTGCGGAACGAGCGTGACGAAGTGGGCCTGTAAGCCGGACGCCGCTTCTACCTGCGGAAACGCGGAATCTGCGTCCCTATTCGTCCCAGACAGCCCAGTCCCATGACGCGTCGTAGGGATGGCGGCGGTACGCGTCGGCCATGACCTCGCAGAAGACGTCGGCCTGCGGGCGGTCGTAGTAGGCGCCCGTCGTGCCCTTCAGGCGGTGCCCCATCATCGGCTCGATGAAGTGCGGGGCGACGCGCAGCTCCCAGCGCATCCACGTCTGCCACCCGTTGCGCAGGTTGCGGAACGGGTGCTCCATGCCGAGCCTGCGCCACCCGTCGCCGAACCGCGACTGGGAGACGATGCCGCCCATGCCGTCGTTCGTGAGCGGCCAGTCGGGCGGCAGGGACGCGGCGATGGCTGCGAGGACGAGCGCGGCGCGCCCGGCGACCACGGCCACGCGCGCGGAGTCGGCGGTCTTCATCCGCGTGTCGAGGCGCTTCCCGTGGTGCTCGACCTGCGCCGTGATGGACACGACCGCGACGGGCACGCCGTCCACCTCGCGCAGCGCCACGTCGCGCGCGCGGGGCGCCATCGCCTCGCCCACGCGGCAGCCGCCGAACGCCGAGAGGATGAACGCGGGCTCCATCCACGAGCCGCGCACCCTGCGCCAGACGCCGCCCAGCTCCGAGAGCGTCCACACGCCCCTGTCGCGCGCCGAGACCGTCGACCGCGCGGGCATGAGGTAGTTCTCGCGCATCGGGTTCGTCGGCGCCCAGCCGAAGCGCACCGCGTAGTCCATGGCCTTCTTCGCCACGAGCATGGCGTTCGACGCCTGCGAGCGCGTGAGTCCCGAGAGCCACTGCTGCACCTCGAGCGGCCGCACGGAGTCGCAGGCGACGGAACCCCAACGCGGCTCCACGTGCTTGCCCCACCAGTTGCGATACTGCTGGACGGTGGACGCGGACACGTCCCCGTCGGCGACCCGCTGCTCGAGGTCGGGCAGGACGCGCGTCTCCCACACCTCGCCCACGGTCGGGCAGGGCGCGTCCTCGGAGTGCGCCAGCATCAGCTCCGCGCGCACGCGCTCGGCGTCGCGGCGGGTCCCGCGCACCGTGCGGGAGCGGCGCCGGTACCCGTCGGGGCCGGTCGACCAGTAGCGGATGCGGTAGCACTCGCCCGCCCGCACCTCGGTTATGGACGCCCACGCGTCGCGGCGCCTGCGTCTGGTAGACTTCGCCATGGGGATCGTCCGTCCCTTCATTCGCCGCCCTCGCGCCGCTGCAACGGCGTGGGGGCGATTTTGCGTTCACTCCCTGGGGAACATGCCCGACGTGGTCTCCGCGAGCTGGATGATGTACTCGCGCCCCGTCTGGTTGCACGCGCGGAACAGGTCGAGGAGGTGCCGCTCGTCTGGCGATATGACGTCTGACTCGATTTTCTCGTAAAGGGAACCTGACGCTGACATGAGCACATTGTCCATGCCGCCATCCTCTATGATGTTCGCCTTGCGGATGTGGAAATGGTCGGCTATCGACTGAACGGAACCCATGCGTGGTTCGGAATCGCCTATCTCCCACAGCGACACGGCGCTACGGGAGACGCCAGCTATCCTGCCAAGTTCCTCTTGGGTTACACCCGTGAGCTTGCGAAGCCTGATTATGTTCTCCCTGACTCCCATTTCCAGCCCCCCATCCGTGTAACGCCAACTTAACTAACATTTTCTGCTATCTTCGCTTGACATGCAACGCAAGTAAAACTAGCATGGATTATGCCATTAAGGCCGGACACGAAACCACGAGGGGAGGTAGGGGAATGAGTGACAAGACCATCCGTCAGGTGCGCGAGGAAGCTGGGCTGACGCAGCAGGATATGGCTGATAAGCTGGGCATTTCCCGTCAGGCATACGCTGCATACGAAAGCCATCCTGACCGCGTGACCATCGCTCAGGCACGCCGTATCTGCTCCATCTTGGGGGCTGAATACGAGCGTATTTTCTTCGGGAAGTTTGCTAGTTAAACTAGCATCACCCTCTTGACAGACCCCGACAAGGCAAGAAGCAAAGCAACTGTGTGCGGGGCGGCTGAATATCCGCGATGAACGGCGTTATTGACGGTTCTCACGTAGCAAGAACCGCCAGCAACACAAAAGCGCCCCCGCTGGGACAAACAGCGAGGGCAAGAGCGGTCAGAGAGGAAGTGTTCCATGACCGACAACAGCAATACCAGTCTACAGGTATTCAACAGCGAGGACTTCGGCAATATTCGCGTCGCGCTCGCAAACAACGGCAATCCCATCTTCTGCGCGAAGGACGTGGCCGTTGCGCTCGGATACAAGGACCCGACCAACGCAATCAAGCAGCATTGCCGTGGGGTGGCGATTCACCACCCCATCATCGACGGCATGGGGCGCGAGCAGACGGCCCGCTTCATCACCGAGGGCGACATGTACCGCCTCATCGCCTCCAGCAAGCTGGAGAGCGCCCAGCGCTTCGAGTCGTGGGTGTTCGACGAGGTCCTCCCGTCCATCCGCAGCCACGGCATGTACGCCACGCCGCAGACCATCGAGCGGATGCTGAACGACCCAGACACGATGATCGCGACGCTGAAGGTGCTGAAGGCCGAGCGCGAGCGCGCCAACGCCCTCATGGAGGACAACGCGCGGCTGCTGCCAAAGGCGACCATGTACGACATCGCCATCGAGGCCGAGGGCACCATGAGCATCACCGAGGCCGCACGGCAGCTCTCGCAGTACGACAAGACCATCAACGTCAAGCGCCTGTTCGCACTGCTGCGCGCCGACGGCCTCATCTGCAAGCAGGACAGGGCGCCCACCAAGAAGGCCATCCAGCGCGGCTACATGGTCCAGATGATGACCACCCGCCCTGACGGCAGGGCCAACGACCCCTACGCGCGCATGACGCGCAAGGGGCTGGACTGGTGCATGCGCAGCTACTGCGCGCCCCATGTGGTCGCGTAGCAATCCATAACTATTACGAACCATCACTCCGAGCGTCGCGCGGGGCGGCGCGCCAGCCAGCCGTGGTCTATCGGTGAGAAACCTCCGCCACGGAAGCGGCGCGTCTTACTCTTTCGCGCGCCACTGGCTGCAAGCGAGGCCGAGGCTCCCGCGGACCCGCAGTCCGCCGCGGTCGAGCCTGTGACCGACAACCTATCCCCGTCACGGCAGCAAGCGGAGCTGACGCGCGCCGTCACGCGGGGCGCTCGGGGCGAAGAGAGAGGGGGCGAGGTTGGACGAGCGAATCAACGTGAACGGCGTCTGGTACATCCGCGAGGACGCGCTGCCAGCGCCGTCCACGGTCGCGGACGACCGCTGGGAGCCGCTGCGGGAGCTGTGCCGGGAGTACGGCGTGGACGCGCACGCGGCCTACAACGCCGTGAGGGCGGGAGCGCTCGACGCGCGCATGCCAACGGGGGCGCAGAGGGGACTCCGCTGCAAGCGCAGGGAGTTCGTCAGATGGAACGACAACAGGATGGCGGCGTGGTGCGGCTAGAGCCGGGAAGCGTGGCGCACCACGCGCCAGGGAGACGGCGGGCGAGTGCCCGTCAGGAAGAGAGGATACACCAGATGGAGCTTGAGTACATGGCGCGCGCCGAGGCGCGTGCGCTCCGCAGGGCGGCGCGGGAGTCCGTGCGCCGCGCGACCGTCCGGCGCAGGGTGGCCATCGCCGTGGACGTGGCGCTCTTCGCGCTCGTGGCGTGGTCGTTCGTGTCGTGGGTCTGGGGGGTGTAGCGATGAGCGGCAAGAGGGAGCGCAAGCTCGTGAAGAAGGCGCGCAAGCTGGCCGAGTGGGCAAGGCGCCACGGCTACGGCTACGTGAACGTGACCGCGATGGAGCCGGATGCTGGCTGCCCGAGGTGGTACGCGCACGTCGACGCGAAGGGCCCCAACGGCTTCGAGTTCCACGACGGGGAGTTCTACGAGGGTGGTGAGCTGCATGAATGACATCGAGCGTCTGGCCGTCGAGCAGGCCGTCTACAACGCCATCGGCGCCGACCTCAAGACGGGCGTGCCCGACAACCTGCGCGGGCAGGTCAACGGGTTCTACCTCGACCTCTACCAGCGCACGGGCGCCACGGGCTTCGAGGTGCGCGTGAACGGCCAGAAGGTCGGGACGTACGGGTTCAACCGCGTCAAGGGCACGCCCGAGCGCACGGTGACCGAGCTGCGCGTGGTGGACGAGGGCGCGATGCGCGCGGACGAGTCGGAGGACTTCAACGCGTGGCTCTCCGACCACCTGCCCGAGCTGGCCGTCCGCTACGCCACCGAGACCGGGGAGCTGCTGGACGGCATGGAGTACGTGACCGAGACCGTGCCAGCCACGCCCGACGGCATCCGCCCGAACGGCACGCTGCGCGTCCGCGCCGACAAGGTGGCAGACGCGCTCGGCAACGCGCTGCCCGCCACGATCGCGGGGCTGCTGGGGGGTGGCGCCGCATGACGAGGGAGCGCGTGGCCGAGCTGCTGGAGCGCTTCGAGGACGACCTCCGCGCCGAGCTGGGCGCGATGACCGTCAAGGAGCTGCGGCAGTTCGCGCGGGAGCGGCACGTCCCCCTGGCGGGCGCAAGCGCCAAGCGCGCCATCGTGAGCGAGCTGGCGCTGCAGCTGCGGCACCGGGAGTACATGCGGATGTGTGAGGAAGCGGGGGTGAGGGCGTGAAGCGCGGGCCACTCTTCGAGAAGCAGGTGGTCGTGTACCTGCGCCGCGTGTTCGGCGACGCCATCGAGCGCCGCGTGATGGGCGGGAGGAACGACCGGGGCGACGTGGCTGGCGTCTACTGGCACGGGCGTCCGTTCGTGGTCGAGGTCAAGAACCGCGCGCGCATCGAGCTGGCTGCGTGGATGGACGAGCTGGAGGCCGAGTGCGGCAACGCCGACACCGACCTCGGCGCGGTCGTGTTCCACCGCAAGGGCAGGGGCGCGAAGTCGATGGGCGACCAGTACGTGCTCATGGACCTGCGCACGCTCTGCAGGCTGCTGGGGGCTGACGATGGAGAGCTATAGGCTGCACCGCACGCCCGAGGAGGAGGAGCGGCTGCGCAGGAGGGACTCCGAGACGCGCGTCTGGTGGGTCGTGTTCCCAACGCCCGTCGAGCGCCTGTGGTGCGACGGCGCCCACCTCGCGGCCGCGCACGAGGCCGACTACGGCGTGCCCTGGCTGGGGCTGGAGACGCACCACCACCCGCGCCAGCTGCCCACCGACCGGCCGGACGTGTGGCTGCTCGAGTACGGGATACCAATCGACCACATGGCCGTCGCGCACCAGTGGATGCGCGGCTGGATGGAGGTCGTGCGCGCGAACGGCGTGCACGGCAGGTACCGCGAGGCGGGGGTCTACCCCGAGCGCTGGTACGAGTTCTAGGAAGGGGGTGCCCGATGGGCAACCTGATCATGGTGCTCGGCAAGAGCGGCAGCGGCAAGTCGACGTCGCTGCGCAACTTCGGCTCCGACGAGGTGGGCGTGTTCTCGGTCGCCGGGAAGCGCCTGCCGTTCCGCTCCGAGCTGCCGATAGTGCAGCACGCCGGGTACGAGCGCATAGCGCAGATCCTGGCGGCGAACCACCGCCGCTGCTACGTGGTGGACGACGCCACGTACCTGATGCAGTTCGACAACTTCGCCAGGGCGAAAGAGACCGGATTCGGGAAGTACGTGGACATGGCGGTGAGCTTCCAGCAGCTCCTCCAGCGCGCCAGCTGGACGAGCGAGGACACCAACGTCTACTTCATGATGCACCCGGACACCAACGACATGGGCGTGGAGAAGCCCAAGACCATCGGCAAGCTCCTCGACGAGAAGCTGTGCGTCGAGGGGCTTTTCCCGATCGTCATTGACGCCAGGGTCGTCCAGGGCGAGGACGGGCGACCGCGCCACGTGTTCGTGACCGAGAACGACGGCACGAACCTCGCAAAGGCGCCGATGGGCATGCTGCCTCCCGTCATGGACAACGACCTGCGAGCCATTGACGCGGCAATCAGGGAGTACTGGAGTATGGCGCCCATCGTGAAGGGGGGCGAGGATGCCGAGTCTTAGCGAGAGGTGGGAGAGCGATAGCATGTTCTGCCCGCTCATTAACGGCGAATGCAAGGAGTCGTGCGTCATGCGCATGGACGACCTTTGCCGCATTCAGGTGGCGATGGACTCGATGATGGCGTTCAACGAAATCGAGCCGCTGAGCATGGCCGATGCGGTCGCCGGACTGGCTGGTATCACCACGGCCGACAACGGGGCCATTATCTGCGAAGCCGACGTGTACGTAAGGGGCGGGTTCATCGACACCGTTCAGTAAACGCAAGCGTTAAGGAGAGTAATCATGGCACGAATCAACTTCAACGACGTCGCCGAGACCACCGGCAACTCCGCGCTCCCCAACGGCCCGTACGTGCTCAAGGTCGTGAGCGCGTCGTGGCAGGAGCGCACCAACTGGGGAGACGAGCAGACCTACGTCGAGGTCGTGTTCGACGTGGCCGAGGGGCCATACGAGGGCGCCCTCGCCAGCCGCCCGGAGTTCGCGCACACCGCGCGTCTCGAGTTCGGCGACGGCAGGCGCCTGGGCATCCTCAAGCACTCCCTGGCGTGCCTGAGCCGCTCGAACGTGGGCGCCAACGGAGCGCCGTTCGACGCCGAGGGCGCGTTCAACGCGCTCATCGACCCGGAGGACCCGCGCCACGGCGTGGCGGCCAAGGCGTTCGAGGGCAAGCTGTTCGGCGGGAACGTCGTGAAGTACCACAAGCCCAAGCGCGATGGCAGCGACGGAACCACCGAGATGGTATGGACGTGGTACGACGCGCAGGAGGTGCGCGACGGCACCGACCGGAGCGGCCGCCCGATCGTGGCGCTCGAGGACAAGTACAAGCGCGGCTACACGCCGCGGCAGGAGCAGCCGCAGACGGCGCAGGCACCCGCGGACTTCGGCCAGGTCACCGGCGTCTACGACGAGGACGTGCCGTTCTAACAGATGCTACCCGGAACGGGGTCACGACGGCTCCGCTCCCATGAGAGGGGAGGTGACGGCCATTGGCCGACAGGCGCTTCTACTTCTGGGAGAGCTACGGTAAGGCGCTCGACCTTCTCACCGACGAGGAGGCCGGGCGCTTCATAAAGGCATGTTGCAGGTTCGCGTTCGAGGGGGTCGAACCCGACTTCTCCGACGATGCGCGGATGGCGTTCGCTTGGCAGATAGTGAGCGCGCAGATCACGACGTCAATCGAGATCGGCATCAAGAACGCGGAGCGCGGGAAGCGTGGCGGCAAGGCGTCAGGCGAGAGCCGAAAGAAGAGGGCGGACGTCAAGCGAAGCGCCGCTTCAAGCGGTGCTTCAAGCACCGCTTCAAGCGACATGAATATGTATATGAATGTCGGCGCATCCGCCTCACTTGATGGTTCGGCGTCTGCGCCGACTGAGGATGGCGGCGATAGCGATGAGTACTGAAGCGCAGATGCGCGCCTGGGAGTCGCTGCGTGACGGCTCCGGTCCGTTCGAGTTCGAGTACGAGTACGTCATGCAGCGGCCGCCCGCGCCGACGGGCATCAGGCCGCTGGACGACCGGCTGGGCGGAGGCCTGCACTCTGGGACGTACACCATCATCGGCGGCGACCCCGGCAGCGGGAAGACCGCCATCGCCTGCAAGGCGTGCTACACGCTTGCGACCGAGGGCATGTTCCCCATCTTCTACAGCTTCGAGATGACGAAGATGCAGTTGGTGAGCCGCCTGCTCTCCGTGCACACGCGCCTGCACCGCGACAGGCTGGGGACGGTCAGGTGGTCGAGCCTGCGCGACTCGCTGAGGGTCGGTGCCGACGAGCTGGCCGCCTACGCCGACGCGGACGGCAGGACGCGGTACGAGGCGGTGATGCGCTACGTGGCCGCGCACAGGGCGGACGACGACGTGCTCAAGGCGTGGTACGACTTCCGGGACTCCGTGTTCCCGAGGATGATCGTGCGCGACGACGTCCAGGACATAGCGCAGGTCGCCGACGAGGTGGCCGCGCTCTGCGAGAGCGGGCTGCACCCGTGCGTCATCGTGGACTACCTGCAGCTGGCGGCGGCGGGCGACAAGGACGAGTACCAGCTCGTCACCAGCGCGTCCCACGTCCTGCAGAAGATGGCCAAGCGCCAGGACATACCCGTGCTGCTCGTGAGCAGCCTGCGCAACCTCAACAAGTCGGAGCGCGAGGACGACCCGCAGCTGTCACAGTTCCGCGGGTCCGGCCACGTCGGGTACGACGCGGGCGCCGCGATAGTGCTGCGCAAGAGCGGCGGGCTCGTGACCCATCGCGGCATCGGCATCTGCCAGCGCGTGACGGCGCACGTGATCAAGAACAGGTTCGGCGAGGTCGGCGAGGTCGACCTCGACTTCAACGGCGCGCTCAACGTGTTCGCGCCACCGATGGGAGGGGACGAGTGAAGACCGAGACCTACGTCTGCGACCGCTGCGGCAGGGCGGCCGACGGCGCCGTGAGCGTCTACTGGTACGAGCTGCCGCTGTCGCAGGCGTACGACCTGACGGTGATGGACCTGTGCCCCGAGTGCCAGCGGGAGCTGCGCGACTGGGCACGAGAGCGCAAGGAGGGCAACGATGAACACTGACCGCATGGCCGCGCGCGGCTGCATGGTCGTGGTCGCGGCGGCGTCGACGGTGACGGCTGCCGCGGTGGCCGTGGGCATGCGCGCGGGCGCGTGGCACGGCGTGGTGGCGTGGCTGCTGATGGTGGCGATGTGCGCCGTCCTGTGGGCGGCGCTCCTGGGAGGTGACGAGTGATGGCGCTGTACCCGAACACGGTGAGCGACCGCACGGAGCCGCCGGGGGAGCCGGAGCGCACCCCGGTCGAGTGGATGGAGGAGTGCACGCACCGCGATGCGTGTCAGCGAATCTACCAGACCTTCGTCGACCCGACGGAGCACTTCGGATGGATGGACGACATGGCGCGCATCCTGCGCTGCCACGACTGCGAATGCTGGGAGGACTGAGATGGCAGGCAAGGGCGAGAACACGCTGGGCAGGCTCAACGAGGTGCTGTTCGCGGAGCTGGAGCGGCTCAACGAGGTGGACGTGGCCGATGCGGCGGCACTGCAGGCGGAGGTCGAGCGCAGCAAGGCCGTGCAGGGCGTGGCCAAGGAGATCAACATCAGCGCGCGGAGCGTGCTGGAGACCGCGCGCCTGCGTGCGGAGTGGGCGGGCACCAAGGTGACGCAGCCCTCGAAGCTGCTGGAGGGGTGACGATGGGGCGCTACGCATACACGCCCGAGCAGAACGCGTGGCTGGCCGAGCGCTTCCCGACCACGCCGAACCGCCAGCTGGCGGAGGAGTTCGAGGAGCGATTCGGCGAGCCTGTCACCGCGACCGCCATGGGCTCGTGGGGCGGCAACCGCCACCTGCGCAAGGAGCCGTGGGTGCGCGGGGCCGCCAACCGCAAGTACACCGACGAGCAGCTGGACTTCCTTCGCGAGGCGATACCGGGCCGCTCGCTCTCGCAGGTCAACGACCTCTACGAGGCGAGGTTCGGCACGCGGCTCACGCGGGCGGCGCTCTGCAACCTGCGGTCGAAGCTGGGCGTCTACTGCGGGGTCAACGCGGGGCGCTTCCGCAAGGGGCAGGAGCCGCCGAACAAGGGCAGGACGTGGGACGAGATGGGCATCAGCGCGGAGTCGCAGGAGCGCATGCGCCGCACGCAGTTCCGACCGGGACAGCTCCCGCACAACACCCGCCCGCTGCTCGACGTGCGGAGGTCGAGGTCGGGGGGCATGGAGATACACGTCGGCCTGAACCGGCGGGAGAAGGCCAACGACCAATGGATACCGCTCGCGCAGTTCAACTGGATGGCGGCGAACGGCCGCGACTGGCCCGACGGGTGCAAGGCCATCCACATCGACCGCGACCCGCTCAACGACGACGCCGACAACATCGAGCCGGTGCCCGCCGGGCTGTGGCCGCTCGTCATAGGCGCGGTGCCGGGGCAGCTCGAATGGCACGACCGCGAGACGCTGCGGGCGGCCGTGCTCTACGCGCGGGTCACCCGCGCGAGGGTGGACGCGGCGCGCCGGGGGCGCATCGCCGCCGGGAAGCCACGCAAGGGGGACATACGCCCCGAGGACGGCGATGCGGACTGATTGCCCACGCCGCGCGTTTCAGGGGCGAATTCGCTAGGAGCTAAGCGCGAGAGACGTATCAGAGAGGATGAGAGACCATGGCGAAGAACCGTGACGTTCAGGGAGTCGGCATCGTGTTCGGCGACTTCAAGCTGGTGCCGCTCGACGACCGCAACTGGGAGCTGTGCCACCGGCACGAGACTGCGGACACGAGGACGGCGCGCGACTCCGGCACCGTGGGCAAGGTGCGCTGGCACCGTCTGGGGCGCTACTACCAGCACAACACCATCCACCTCGCCATCCAGTACGCGGCAGGCCGCGCGTTGAAGGACAAGGCGTACGGCGAGCAGATGGAGCTGATGGACGCCCTGCACGAGTACGAGACGATCACGAGCGCGTTCGCGGCCGAGGTGTCGCGCGCGCTGGAAGGGGGCAAGGAATGACCGAACGCAAGCCGATAACGGCCGACCTGCGCAGGTGGTGGGATCTGCACTGCCGCACGCTGGCCACGCCCGAGCTGGACGAGGGGCTGGGCGCGCTGTGCGGCGCCATCGACGCCGTGCACGCCAACCTGGAGGGCGAGTGCGAGAGCCTGCGCCGGGAGCTCGACCGCGTGCTGGGGGAGCAGGAGGAGCCGCGCGCCATCGCCGAGGCGACCATAGCCATCACCCCCACGCTCGACTGGACGGGCGTCGCGCGGGAACTGCGCGCCCTCGCCGACACGCTGGCAGGTGATGCGCGATGACCGACGTGATGCCATGCCCCTTCTGCGGCGGGAGCGGCCTGCGGCACGTGCCGCGCGAGCTGGACGGCACCGAGCGCCCCGCGCTCGACATCGACGGCGCGCTGAGCGTGAGCGTCACCGGCGACGGGTGGTACGCCGTGCGCTGCGGCGACTGCTGCGCGATGGGGCCGCGCGTCAGGGCGACGCGCGCCAAGGGCTGCGGCAAGGCGCTGGACGCGTGGAACAGGAGAACGATATGGGCGCAATGACCGCAACCGAAGAGCTGCGCCGCATGCTGGACGAGCGCGGGGTGGAGCACACGGACGCAGAGGACGGCCATGCGCAGCACACATGGTGGAGCGACGGTGACCACGAGATAGGGGCAAGCAACAGCGGCGAACGTCTGGCCGTGTATAACCTCACCCCCGAGCAGGCCATCGCCGCGACGCTGGGAGCTGGGACGTGTCACAACGCATCGAAGGTGATGGACGAGCACGGCCAAGCGCGTTTCGCTTGCTCGGAATGCGGCGCATGGATTGACTCGCGCATGCTGTGGAACCCCGAGTATCGCAACGGCGAAAGCCCGTGGGTCAGTGGTTGCAGGCTTAACTACTGCCCAAACTGCGGACGGCGAATCGAGGTGGACGATGGCTGAGTACGTCTACGGCACGGACGGCCACGAAGGTCACTGGCTCACGGGCGAGGAAATTGTCCGATGCAGGGATTGCAGGCACTACGACGAAATCATCCACGCCTGCGACCACCCGTGCGTATCCCCGCTTCGCGGAGACTGCCCCGAGAATTGGATTTTCAGCTGCTTCGACAACGACTTCTGTTGCTGGGGCAAGCGCAAGGAGGGGGACGATGGGCAATAGCACCTATCGCGGCTACAACGGCAGCGGCGGCAAGGGTGCCATCCGTGGCATCGACCCCTACGCCCCGCGCTGGGGCAAGGCCGCACGCTCCGAGGCGCGGGCCATGCTCATGGCGGGTGCGCCGCCCGAGAAGGTGGCCGCGCACTTCGGCGTGGCTGTGCGCAAGGTACGCAAGCTGATGGAGGTGGACGCATGAGCATCACTGACGAGCTGAGGAAGTGGATGGACAGAACGACGATTCGATTTGATGGACGTGGGTGCTTGCTTGGCACGGCTGAGGAATTGACCGCCATCGCCGACCGCATCGACGCGGAGCACGAGAGCGCCTGCGCCGCAGCCTACGGCAATGGCGTCATGTCTGTGCCGATCGCGCTGGACGAGAGCGCATGGGTCAAGTTCCCCGTGGACGCTGACGGCGTGCCAATCCACGTCGGGGACGTGATGGACGGCTACGGCAAGACCATCGAGGTCTTGGAGCTGCGATACGGACGCAGCGGATGGGTGCTCATCAGCAGGGACGGCAACGGCTATGCTGACACGTTTGCGTTCGCGCACCACCACGAGCCAACCGTCGAGGACGTGATGGTGGAGTTCGCCACTGACTGGGAGTGTGCGGAGGATGGCGAGGACAAGACGGCTGTGCTCAAGGAGTACGCCGCCAAGCTGCGGCTGGCAGAGGAGGTGGACGCATGAGCTGCAAGTATTGCAAGCCGCTAATGACCATACGCACCAGCGTGTTCTTCGAGCACATACCAGAATCACCGCGACATACCAACAATGGCGGCAAACTGTCAATCCGCGCCGAAGGTTCCGACTTCTACCTTCACTACGAAAACGATAGCGAAGTGTTCTACAACCCCGTGGAGATAATCGAGCGCTGGCCTATCAGAAATTGCCCTATGTGTGGTGAGAAGTTGCCGAGCGCAAGGGAGGTGGACAAATGAGCCGTACAGACATACCTCCAGCTACCCTCGCACGGAGCCTGCGGCGCATGGCGGGTGACGGCAGCATCGAGTGGGTCACGCAGCCGATTCAGGCGAGCGTGCTGCTGGACGTGGCCGATCAGCTGGACGAAAACGCAAGGCTGCGGGAGCTGGTGCGCTGGATGTACGACCGAATGGACGAGAGCTGTGCGGTGCAGCATCCGTATGCGCCCGCGCCAATTAGCTACGACCGACTCATGCAAGCGCTTGCACGAGCACGCGAGCTGGGAGTGGAAGTGAATGCATGAGGGAAGTCCGGTACGGGCGCCGGCTGTCAGACGAGGAGCGCGCCGTGGCGGAGCACGAGCTGTCGCTCACCGCCGACGACGTGGCGTTGGTGATGGGCAAGCACGGCGGGCAGGCCGCGATGGCGCGGGCGTGGGTCGACCGCAAGGGCGAGGTGCACGTCGCGTGCAACCTTTTCACCAAGAGCTCGTTCTCGTTCAGCGACGGCGGCGCGGCCGTGGAGTTCCGGCGCAAGCTGGGGGAGTGACCTACGATGGCGTGGAGGTGATGCCCATGCACGCGACGGCGAGGGAGTTCTTCGAGAGCGCACGCGAGGCCGCCCGCGACGCGGCGCGGTGCAGGCGGCAGCTCGACGCGATGGAGTGCCGCGCGGACGGGCTGGGCGGCGGCGGCTTCGAGCCGCGCGTCAGGAGCACGCCAGACCCCGACCGCATGGGCGCCCGCGTCGCCGCGCTCGCCGACCACGGCGGGATGCTCGAGCGGCGCATGGAGGAGGACTACCGGCTCATCGACGCGGCGTGCGCGGTGCTCTACGGCCGCGACAGCCGCGGCGGGCTGTACGCGCTCGTGGGCTGGCCCGCCGACGCCATCTACCACCACTACCTCGCGCTGCGGACGTGGGAGGAGACGGCCGACCTGCTGGGGTACAGCGCAAGCCACACCAAGCACGCGGTGGGCATGGCGCTCGAGTTCGCGGACGCCAACGGCCAGATGTGGACGGAGCTGGGACGCGGGATGGCGGAGTGAGCACGGCGCCGCACGGCACTGGCCGCATGTGGCCGGCGAATCTGTGGTATGAGTAGGTTGGAATCGACAGGCCCCTCGGGATGACCGGGGGGCCTTTTCTTTTTGGATCGGGGAGTGGATGCATGGCCAAGGCCAACCCCCGCCGCTCCAACGGCTCCGCGCGCGACAGGCTGCGCCAGCGGTGGCGCTCCCTCGGCGAGCCGTGCGCTCTCTGCGGCAGGCCCATC
The DNA here is from genome assembly GCA_904501705.1 of Clostridiaceae bacterium. GTDB lineage: Bacteria > Bacillota > Clostridia > Oscillospirales > Acutalibacteraceae > UBA5905. The sequence goes on from CAJGCA010000014.1 coordinate 26,878, forward strand.
GACTACAGCCTGGGCATGGTGATCGACCCGCGCACCGGACGCACGCGACCGCACCCGATGAGCTTCGTGGTGGACGAGGTCGTGCCGGTCAGCAGGGGAGGGTCTCCGCTCTCGATGGGCAACACCCGCCCGGCGCACTGGATCTGCAACGCGCGCCGCGGCGACGGGACCAGGGCGACCGGACCCACGACGCTGGCGCTCCCGCAGCCCTGGGAGCTTTGAGGCCGGATCGAGACTTTGCGGCGGGGTTCCTGGCGGCTCTCCGCGGCCGCCCTCGCAGCACTCCTCGACCCCACCCCCGATCCCCTCCCCCCGGGGGCGTAGCCCTCTCAGAGGTCGCAGGGCTCACACTCCCGAAACCGAACCCGCAATAAGGCCACGCGCAGGGCCCTTGTCCCCTTCCGCCCTGTTCGCATAGGCACCGGGACGGTCCCCCACCGCCGGGGCCGTCCCACCGACGCACTGGAGGCGAAATGCCGAAGAACAAGGCACTCCCCACGAGCTGCCCCGAATCCATCGAGGAGGCGTGGGCGGCCGGCGACGAGCTGGCGATGGCGCGCGCCGTCGTGCGCAAGTACGCGCGCGTGCTCGACATGACCGACAGCGGGCGCGACATCAAGCCGCTGGCCACGGGCATGTTCGAGGCAATGGACAGGGTGCGCACGATCGAGGCTAAGCGCTCGGGGACCGAGACGCCCCTGGCGTCCATCCTCGCCAGGGCTGACGGGGCCGCGTAGTGCGCGGCAGCCAGACGCCCACGTACTCGTGGTGCGAGAGCTACACGCGCACCGAGGGGCCGCTGGCATCGGAGCTGGCGGACGCCTACGGCATGAGCCCGCATCCCTGGCAGCGCACGCTGCTGGACGACTGGCTGGCGCTGGACGACGACGGCAGGCTGCTCAACAGCATGTGCGTCCTGCCGGTGCCGCGCCAGAACGGGAAGACGGGCGTCTGCGACCCGCGCGAGACGTGGGGACTCGTGCACCGCGGCGAGTGGATCCTGCACACCGCGCAGGAGTTCCAGACGGCGCAGAAGGCCTTCGACCGCCTGCGCGCCAAGTTCGGCCAGTGCCGCAACGACCCGAGGGCGCGATTCCCCGAGCTGAACGCCCTCGTGCGCCGGTACACCGTGAGCGCCGGGCAGATGGTGCTCGACCTGACGAACGGCGGTCACATCGAGTTCCGAACGCGTGGCTCGAACTCCGACATGGGGCGCGGCGGCACGTTCGACGTGGTGGTCATAGACGAGGCGCAGACCTACACGGACGCGCAGGACGCGGCGCTCTCGCCGCTCAACTCCGCGGCACCGCACGGCAGCCCGCAGACCATCTTCATGGGCACCGTCCCCGACCCCTCATCGCCGCACAAGGGCGAGAAGTTCGCCATGATCCGCGCGTCGATGCACGAGGACCCGTACGCGGGCGCCTGCATCCACGAGTGGGCGGCGCCCGAGGTCGGCGACGTGCGCGACATATCGCGATGGTACGAGTTCAACCCGTCGCTGGGCTACCAGCTGCTCGAGCGCGGCTTCTGGAAGGACGTGCGCACGATGGCGCCCGATACCTTCGCGCGCGAGCACCTCGGGTGGTGGCCGGAGGCGATAGCGACCTCCGCGCCCATCCTCGCGCGCGACTGGGACGCCTGCCGCATCGAGGACCCGCGGCGCGACGGGCTCGTCTGCTACGCGGTGAAGTTCAGCCCCGACGGCTCGGTGGGCACGCTGGCCGCGTGCCACAGGCCGCCCGACGGCGTCCCCTTCGTGTACGTGGTCGACTCGCGCGGCCTCGGGCACGGCATCGGCTGGTTCGTCGACACGCTGGTGCGCATCCAGGACAAGGCCGCCCTGATCCTCATCGACGGCCAGAGCAACGCGCAGACCCTCACCGAGCGCCTGCTCGCCGAGGGGGTGCCGAAGAACGAGGTCATGCGCCCCCGCGCGTCCGACGTGGCGGCGGCCTGCAGCTCGCTGGCCAACGCGGTCAAGGAGCGGCAGGTCACCCACTACGGGCAGGAGGCGCTCGACGCATCCGCCACGAGGTCGAGGCGCAGGAGCCTCGGCTCGGGCGGGGGATGGGGGTTCGCATCCACCGAGGAGGCGGACGCGACCCTCGTGGAGGCGTGCGCCCTCGCGTACTGGGGCGCCATGACGACCAAGCGCAACCCGGAGAGAAAGGCGGTGGTCTGGTGACTGAGCAGACTCCCGACACCTACCCGAACGGCCGGGGAGGCCGCAGGGTCAACGACAACCCGCAGCCCGACACGTGGCACGCGGCGCCGGCGCAGCCGCTCCGGCTGGACGTCCCCGCCGACCTGCCCGAGCGCTGGGCGGACGAGCTGGACGACCTGTGGGGGTTGTGGGTCTCGCGCCTCGCGCGCAACCGCGAGCGCTACGCGTACTACGACGGCAAGAACCGCCTGAAGGACTTCGGCATCTCCACGCCCCCGGAGCTTCTGGGCGTCGAGACCGTGGTCGGATGGCCGAACAAGGCCGTGATGGCCATGGCCACGCGCTCCCGCTTCGACGGCTTCACCGCCGCGACCGACGGGCTGCAGGCGTCGCTTGACGCCCTCGCGCGACGCTCGTCGCTGCACGTCAAGTACCGCCAGACGGTGGAGGCCGAGTGCGTCTACGGCTGCTCCTTCGCCACGGTCGGCACGACGCCGCAGGGCTCGCGCATCGACATGTGGGACGCGGAGCACGCCGCCGCCCGCTGGGACGAGGCGCTGGGGCGCCTCGCCTACGGCATGACGCTCGAGTTCTCGCATGGCAAGGTGGGGGGCGTCACCCTCTACGACGAGGCGGCCAACGTCTACCTGTGGGACGAAGACGGCACGTGGCAGTGGGAGGCGCGCCCGCACCGGATGGGGCGCCCGCTCATGGACGCGTTCGCCTACCGCCCGACGCAGCGCAAGCCCTTCGGCCAGAGCCGCATCACCCGCGCCGTCATGAGCATCACCGACAGCGCCGTGCGCTGCGCGCTGGGCGGCGACATCTCCTTCCAGTTCGCCGTCAGCCCGCAGAAGGTGCTGCTCGGCGCCGACTCCGACGCTCTGGCTGGCAAGACCAAGTGGGAGGCCTACATCGGAAACATCCTCGGCGTGAGCTACAACGGCCGCGACGGGGTCATGCCGCAGTTCATGCAGATGTCGCAGGCGTCGATGCAGCAGTACGTCGACTTCATGCGCTCCCTCGCCGCGCGCTTCAGCGGGGAGACGAACGTCCCCATCAGCCAGCTGGGCGTGGTGCACGACAACCCCAGCAGCGCCGAGGCCATCTACGCCGCCTCGGAGCCGCTCATCATCGAGTGCCAGGACCTCAACGACAACAGCCGCGAGACCATTCGCACGCTCGCGTGCATGGCGCTCGCGGCGGACGCGAACGTCCCCCTCGCGGGGCTTCCCGAGGACATGCGCGACTTTACGCCCAACTTCGTGCCGCCTGCCATGCCGTCGGTCGTGTCCATGGCCGACGCGGCCGTCAAGATAGCGGGCGTCGTGCCGGGCTTCGCAGGCACGGCCGCATTCTGGAAGATGGTCGGCCTGCAGGAGGACAGCCGGCGCGAGGTCGAGCAGCAGGTCACCGAGGCCAACGCGCAGGCGATGCTCGCACAGATCTTCGGCGGCGCGCAGCTGACGGGCGGCGCCAATGGCTGACGTGATCATCGGCATGGACGTGCTCGAGCGCTACGCCGGGGGCGTCCGCGAGATAGCCGGGATATCGCGCGACGACCTGCTCATGACGCTGGCGGCCGTCGACCTCCGCGACCGGGAGCTGGTCGAGGACATCGTGGCCGGCGCGTGCAGGGCGGCCTCGCAGGCGTCCGCGGAGTACGCCGCGCAGTTCTACCGGGGGATGAGCATCCTCCAGACGGGGCGCGACTTCGACGCCCGCGCGCTCTCGGCGTACGACGCGCAGGCGACGCTCGTCGCCGTGAGGGGCATCTACAGGCAGGCCCGCATCGACGACGACGAGTACGACGAGGAGCTGCTGGCGCGCCTGCTGGCCGACCGCGTGGAGTTCGAGGCCAACCGCTCGAGCAAGGTCGGCGTCTGGCGCAGCGGCCGCGCCGACAGCCGAGAGGTGCGCTACGCCCGCGTCCCGGTCGGCGCCGAGACGTGCGCATGGTGCCTCATGACCGCAGGCCTCGGCTACTGGTTCATGACCGATGAGGCGGCCAGCCACACCCACGCGCACTGCGACTGCGTCATCGTGCCCGCCATCGGCGGCATCCACGACGTGGTCATCGAGGGCTACGACTCGACGGTGTACCGCGACATGTGGCGCGAGGCCAACCTCGCGCTGGCGACGGGCAACGTCCCGCACGACCTGTCGGAGCGCGTGGAGCGCTACGCGCAGACGCGCGAGGGGTACCGCACCGACACCAACGGCGCGCTGGCGGTCATGCGCTGGAAGTACGGCCTTAAGTAGAACCGCGCAATCTGGGCCGCCCAAATTGCGCGCTATTTGTCGAAATCGAACAAAAACAGGAAAAACGGGCTCCGCACGGGGCCCTTTTTCATACCCATTCAAGCTCCGCACGGGGCGAACCGAGAGCCCGCACGGGCGAAGGGAGGCCGACATGGCCGAGGAAGTCACGCAGGCACAGGAACCCACCGAGGTCGAGGGCGCGGAGCCGCACGGCGAGGCCATCGACTGGGAGGCCAAGTACAGGGAGGCCAAGGCGCAGTCCCGCAAGTGGGAGGAGCGCAGCAAGGCCAACAAGGAGAAGGCCGACAAGTGGGACGCCTACGAGCAGGAGGGCATGAGCGAGGCCGAGAGGGTGGCCAAGCGCGCCGAGGAGGCGGAGGCCGAGCTGGCACGGCTCAAGGCCGACGCGCAGCGCCGCGCGGACGCCGCCGAGGTATCCAAGGCGTCGCACGTCCCCGAGTCCCTGCTCCTGTACTGCACCGACCGCGACGCCATGGAGGCGTTCGCCAGGGAGTACGCGGAGGCCGTGCAGGACGTGCCCGCCGCACCTCCCGCCCCATCCAGCCGCGTCATCCGCGGCGGCGAGGCTCAGGTCAGCACCGCGAGGCAGTTCGCGGAGATGGCCGAGCGATTCTTCAACCACTAGCAGAGAGGAGCCACCATGGCTCTCGCAACCAACCCCATCGACATCAATCGCGGCACCACCGGCCTGACGCTCACCCCCGAGCAGTCGCAGGAGGTCTGGGCGGCCACCATCCAGGAGTCCGCAGTCATGCAGCTCGCCCAGCAGGTCACCCTGCCCGGCAGCGGCATCGCCATCCCCGTCGTCACCGGCGACCCCGTGGCCGACTTCGTGGCCGAGAGCGCCGAGAAGCCCGTCTCCGAGTCCACCTTCGGCACCAAGATGATGACCCCGTACAAGATCGCCGTCATCGAGATCTTTTCCAACGAGTTCCGCCGCGACTTCGAGGCCCTCTACGCCGAGCTGACCCGTCGCCTGCCGTACGCCATCGGCAAGAAGTTCGACTCCACCGTGTTCGGCGGCACCGCCCCCGGCACCGGATTCGACGTGCTGACCGCAGCCACCGCCGTCGGCATCGGCGGCACCGGCACCTACGGCAAGCTGGTCAACGCCTTCACCACCGTCGGTGCCGCTGGCACGCTCAACGGCTGGGCGTTCTCCCCGCAGGGCGAGGGCCTGCTGCTCGGCGCCACCGACGGCAACGGCCGTCCCATCTTCATCGGCAGCCCCAACTCCGAGAGCGCCGTGAGCTACCTGCTCGGCGGCCGCGTGGTCGAGAGCGACCGCGTCTACAAGGCCGGCACCCCCAACGTCGTGGGCGTCGCTGGCGACTGGACGCAGGCCCGCTACGGCATCGTCGACGGCATCCAGCTCTCCATCTCCGAGGAGGCCACCATCAACACCGGCACCGAGCTCGTGAACCTGTGGCAGCGTAACTGCTTTGCCGTGCGCGCCGAGGCCGAGGTCGGATTCGTCGTGAAGAACGCATCCGCCTTCGTGCGCCTGACCGACGCCACCTCGTAAGGCATGAGGCTCATCAACCCGGTCACGGGGCTGCCCGTGGACGCCGAGGGCGAGGCCGTCGAGTTCCTCAAGGCTCACGGCTTCAAGCCCGAGGCAAAGCCCCGCAGGGCGCCGCGCAAGCAGGCGCCCAAGAAGCCCAAGCCAACCGAGTAGAGGGAGGTGCCC
>CAJGCA010000015.1 GCA_904501705.1 Clostridiaceae bacterium
AAAATATGCATAGATGCGTAACTTTATACATCAGATGTATTTGCGCTTGCTTTCGACAACGAGGCCGATAACGGTGACGGCGCTGATATGCTCACCCTCAAATCGGCGGGGGGGATAATAGGGGTTGACGCTCTGCAGCTCGATCCAGTCGTCGTTGTACACCACGCGCTTGACGAGACCCTCTTCGCCGTCCACCATCACCACCGCATAGCGACCGCTGTCGACACTCTCCTGACGGCGCACCAGCACCAGATCGCGGTCGTTAATGACGGGGGTCATACTGTCGCCGCTCACGCGCAGCCAAAAATACTCCTCGCCGCCGCGCAGCATATCTGCATCCACAGGTTCAGTACCCGACGGGTCTTCAAAAACCAGACCGCCACACCCCGCGCGCACCGCGCCGATGATCGGTACGGGTACGACATCTGCCGAGGGGCGAACGTCCTCGCGTTCGGTCGGATCGTCGCTCAGCCCTTGCAGCCACAAGGGGTCAACGTGAAAATGACGGGCTAGTGCGTACAGGGTGGGGAGATTGATCTTGGAGGTGTCACCGCGCTCCCACCGCATCACGGTGGATTTATTTACTCCGGTCAGTTGCCCGATCTGCTCGAGCGTTTCGCGGGAGTCCTCGCGGCATTGCCGCAGGCGTAGGGCAGTGAGATTGTCCATCATAACAGCTCCTGTTCTTATATATGGGTGTTATAAGCATCATACCACAACAAATCGCAAATTGCAACAAATATTTTTGAAAAGTTGCATTTTGCTATTGACAAAATGGAAAAAACTGGCTACAATTATTTACAGACGAACAAACGTTCTGCATCGAGGTGAGGCAATGATCGTAGGGGATTGGATCAGAATAACGGCTTCTTTATCACCGGATACACCGGTGATTTTTTATAATTCCTCCGAGAAGCCGCTGGAGAGCGATGCGTACTGCGAGGGAAGTGCCGTCCACTCGTCCCGACTTTGGGATGCGAAGATGGGCTGGGTCCCCTGTGTAACAGTCGAGCTTGGGGAGGAATGCTGACTTTTTTCGACAAAAAGTTGCAAAAAGCAATATTTGGAGGTGTTTATGCACAACAAACCATTAGGAAAGCGCAAGCCTGCGGACATCGCAGCGGCAATCGAGCGAGCGAAGAACTATGCCGAGGCGCAGGCCGTTCCGCTGACAGCGGAGAGGCTCGCGGCGGAGTTGGATATGGATCTCACGCTGTTCCACACCATCGCCGAGGGGTTGCTGCCCTGTGAGAGCAAGTCTCTTGCCGCTAAGGCTGCGATGATCCAACGCGCTTGCGGTGAGGCGACGGCGAGTGTGGTTGAGCACGCGATGCGCCGTGGCTCGGGGACGAATATGCACATGGCCTATCTCAAAAACAACGCCGGCTACGACAAGCCGAAGGCGGAAAAGAACAGTAAAGAAACGGACGGCGGGTTGCCGCCGGTGGTCTTTATCGGAGAGGAGAATATCGGTGACTGATATGCGAGAATTGATGCGAGTATACAAGGAGTCTTTTGAGAAGCTCCGCGTCAGACACGAGGAGCTGACGCGCGAGATTCTCACCTACGACAAGAGGGTCGCCCTGCTCGAAGAAGAAATGGACGAGCTGCAGGAGGTGATGCGGATGATCCGCCCCTATCTGTCGGACGAATGAGCGGCGGCAGTACAGTCGTTTCGCTGCCGCAGATCGTCGGCGGCGGGTATCGGCGCTTTTGGGATTGCCGCACGCGATACCGTGTGGTGAAAGGGGGTAAGGCGTCCAAGAAATCATCGACCACGGCGCTGTGGTACATCGTTCATTTAATGAAATATCCCGAGGCAAATCTCCTCGTGGTGCGGCAGGTCTACCGCACCCACGCGGACAGCACCTTTGCTCAGCTCAAGTGGGCGATCAAGCGTCTGCAGGTAGAGCATCTCTGGCAAGCAAGCCGCGAGCCGTTAGAGCTTCGGTATCTCCCGACAGGACAGCGCATCCTGTTTCGCGGGTTGGATAATGTTGAGAAGATCGCGTCCACCACCGTCGAGCAGGGGGTGCTGTGCTGGGTATGGGTGGAGGAGGCGTTCGAGATTCCCCGCGAGGCGGATTTTGATAAGCTCGACCTATCCGTGCCGCGCGGTGAGGTCGCGCCGCCCTTGTTTAAGCAGACGACGCTGACCTTTAATCCGTGGAACGAAAATCACTGGCTCAAAAGCCGCTTTTTTGACCGTGCGGATGAGCAGGTGTTGGCGATCACCACCGACTATCGGTGCAACGAGTTCCTCGACGACACCGACCGCGCTCGGTACGAGCAGATGCGGGTGAACAATCCCCGCCAATACGCCGTCGCGGGCTTGGGACAGTGGGGACACAGCGAGGGACTGGTGTTCGAGAATTGGGTGGTTGAGGAGTTTTCGCTTGGGCGTCTGCGGCGGGAAGGGCTGCGGCACATCTTTGGGCTCGACTACGGCTACACCAACGACCCAACCGCCTTCATTGCCGCGGCGGTGGATGAAAAGGAGAAACGCATCTTTATCTACGATGAGCATTATGAGACCAAAATGCTCAACGGCGACATCGCCGCGATGATTATCGCTAAGGGGTATCACAAGGAGCGAATCCGTGCCGACAGCGCTGAGCCGAAATCCAACGATGATCTGCGGCGGCTGGGTATCGGTCGCATACAACCCGCACGTAAGGGCCCCGATTCGGTGACGGCGGGTATTGCGCGATTGCAGGAATATCGGCTGGTCGTCCATCCGCGGTGCGTGCACACGGCGGCGGAGCTCGGCGCGTATTGCTGGCAGAGTGGCGCGCGAGAGGGGTCGTATATCAACCGCCCCGCCGACCGCGACAATCACTTGATGGATGCACTGCGCTACGCGATGGAGGATGCGCCGCGTGCGGTCAACCAAGGAAAACCTCGTCGCTATGGCTTCGGCGGCGGCTGGGATAAATAGGGATGGAACGAATAGAAAGGAGAAGACAATGTTTTTGATCGGGTTTATTTGCGGCGTGGCGCTGCTGATGCTGCTGACGGTGCTGTGTGACGACGGCGAAGACCGTCTGTACGAGGACAAGGCGGTGTCGATGGCACGGCGCGAGGCGCAGACAGAGCAGGACCGGCAGCAGACACGCAATTTTCTGTATTACGACGGCACCGAAATGCCGCTGAAGAAGGAGGATCTCTATGAGTAAAAAGCAAGCCCCCGTCACCCCCGAGCAGGTGTTCGAGGAATACCGCCGCGGAGTGACCTACAAGCAGACGCTGGGCAAGCACGGTCTGGTCGAGCAAAACCGCATCAACGAGCGGTTCTATTCGGGCGATCAGTGGTACGGCGTCAACTGCGGAGACAACCGTCCGCTGGTGCGGCACAACGTCATCAAGCGCATTGGCGAGTTTAAGATGGCGATCGTCGCCTCGTCGCCGATGGCGGTGCAGTTCTCTGCCGAGGGCGTGCCGAACACGCTCGAGCTGCGCGGACGGGTGGAGGCGATCCGTCAGCAGATGCAGGCGGGCGCGGTGGATACCGCCGCCATCACCGCTGAGGAGGAGGCGCAGGTCGTCGCGGGTGCGCTGACCGATTATTTCGCCACCACCTCCCGCCGCCTCGGGCTGGACACGCTTGCCCGTCAGGCGCTGCGCAACGCCTACATCGGCGGCACGGGGGTGCTGTACACCTATTGGGACGATCGCGTGCGTACGGGGCTGTACGCCGATATGTCCCGCACCAAGCCCATCTGCGGGGACATCGCCTGCGAGGTGCTGGACATCGAGCACGTGTACGTCGGCGATCCGCTCATCGAGGAGCTGCAGCAGCAGCCCTACATCCTCATCGCCCAGCGCAAGCCCGCCGCACAGCTGCAGCGGCTCGCGAAGCGATGCGGCAGCGGCGATTGGCGGAGCATCCGTCCCGACGAGGGCGGCGAGGATATGAACGCGCACGCGACGCTGCTCACCCGCTTCTGGAAGGAGTGGAACGAGGACGGCACCGCCTGCACTGTCAAGGCGATGCAGGTCTGCCGCGGCGCAGTGGTGCGCGAGCCGTGGGATATGGGGGTAAGGCTGTATCCCTTGTCAGCCTTCAAATGGGAGGAAAAGCGCTGCCGCGCTTACGGAGAGAGCGAGATCCCGCATCTTATCCCCAATCAGATCGCCATCAACCGTACGGTGTCGGCGGGCGTTTGGGCGGTGATGATGATGGGGATGCCCATTATGCTGGTCAACGGCGACGTGGTGCAGCAGCCCATCACCAACGACCCCGGTCAGGTCATCCCCGTTTACGGGTCGGCGGAAGAGGTGCAGAACGCGGTGCGGTATGTCGATCCGCCTGCCTTCTCCGCACAGCTGGATGCCAACGTGCAGAGCCTGATCACCGACACGATGACGCAGGCGGGTGTTAATATGACCCTGCTCGGCGACGTCAAGCCGACCAATACGTCGGCGATCCTCGCGGTGCGCGAGGCTTCGCTGATGCCGCTGCAGATGGTGAGGAACCGCTATTTCCGTTTTCTGGAGGAGACGGCGCGCATCTGGTGCGAGTTCTGGCTCGCGATGTACGGCAACCGCGCGCTCAAGCTGCAACAGGCGGACGGGGTGTGGTATATGCCTTTTAATGCGGAAAAATACCGCGATATGCTGCTGAGTGTCACGGTGGACGTCGGCAACGGCAGCCAGTACAGTGAGGATCGTTCGGTGGAAACGCTGGACAACCTCTATAAGAACGGTGTCATCACCGCAAAACAGTATCTCAGTCGCCTGCCGCAGGGGTACGTCCCCAAGCTGGATGCCTTGCTGCAGGAGCTGAAATAACCTACTCACCGACCAATAAAAAGGGGGTGAGGGATATGATCTAGGAGGTAACAAAATGAACGAAGAGACCCTGCGGTCGACCGAGACCGCGCCTACAGAAACGACACTGCCGACCGAGACTATGCAGACCGCGGAGGAAACCCCTGCGGTACAGACGGCTGAGCCGCTCACGCAGGAAGCATCAACACAGGAGGAGCTCGTGGCGTCGGACATCACCCACCGACTTGCCGAGGAGTTCTTCTCGTTGCGGGAGGAATTCCCCGCCATCCACAGCCCCGAACAGCTGCCGGACGCTGTATTGGAACTGGCGGCGCAAAAGAATATCCCGCTGTTTGATGCGTATCTGCGGTTCCGTTACGAGGAGGAGAAGCGGGTGCGGCAGGAGGAGGAACGCCGCCGATTGGCGGCGGCACGCTCCACCGGCTCACTGATGCAGGGGGCGGCGGATGCCGACCCTGAGCAGGAAGCGTTTCTGCGGGCATTCCGCACAGCATTAAAGTGATTGCAAAAAAGAAAGGAACGATGAGAATGAGCCTCAATTTAGAATCTATCTCCAAGAAAATGACCGACGAACTGGATAAAGCGGTTGCGCAGAAGCCCGTGACGGGTTTCTTGGCGGACAATAACCTGCGCGGCAAGTTCGTCGGCGCCAAGACTGTGATGATTCCCGAGATGAACGTCTCCGGTCTCGGCGATTACAACCGCGACACCGGCTTTGTCAACGGCACGGTGTCGGTGTCTGCGACTCCCTTCACCCTGACGATGGACCGTGGCCGCTCCTTCCAGCTTGACCGCGAGGATCACGACGAGTCCGGCGTGGCCGATCTCGCGGGTCAGATCATGGGCGAGTTTGTCCGCTCGCAGGTCGTGCCCGAGGTGGACGCCTATGTGCTGTCCAAGCTCGCAGGCTACGCTGCAGGTGCGGCACAGACGGTTGACGGTACCCCCGCGACCGATGCGCTGTCGATGCTGTCTGCCGCTATCGCCAACGTGCAGAACGAGGTCGGCTATGATGAGGAGTTGGTTGCCTTTGTTGACAGCGCGATGTGGTCTGCTCTGCAGAACAGCCCCGAGATCGCCCGTATGCTGGTGGTGAGCGACTTTGCTCGCGGCGACGTGCATACCGAGGTGACCTCCTTTAACGGTGTGTCCATTCTGCCCGTGCCGGATAGCCGTATGAAAACTGCCTACACCTTCCACGACGGCATTTCCGATGGCCAGCAGGAGGGCGGTTTCGCTCCCACCGCCGAGGCGAAGAACATCGGTCTGCTGGTGATGCCCCGCCGTGCGGCTTCGCTCATTAAGAAGACCGAGCAGGTGCGCTGCTTTGATCCCGCGCACAACCTGCAGGCAGACGCGTGGAAGATGGACTACCGTCTCTATTACGATGTTGTGCTCAAAAACAGCCTCACCGGCGGTGTGTATACCTACGTATATTGATCCTACCCTTGATGTGTACGGGGAGGAGGAATTGCCTTGACGGGACTGATGATCCTTCGGCAGGCGTATAGTCTACTCGGAGACGAAAAGCGTCTCGCCACCGCCGATGCCGACGAACAGGGGCTGGCGACGGTCAATCAGATTTACAGCGAATTGTGGCACCGCGAGCATCGCACCCGCTTCGAACCGCTTGAGGCGCTGCAGCAACCGTTGCTACTCTCTTGCCGCTTTTTACCGGCGATGGCCTATGGCACTGCGATGCTGCTGTGCGTCGGGGATGAGCAGTCGGTCGCGCACGGTCGTTTCTTGACGCTGTATCAACGCGCGGCATCTCGTACGGGCGGCATCGCGGAAGGACGGTGGGATACGCTGTGGAAGACAGAGACGTGAAGAAAGTTGATCGCGCACGGTTCAACCGCTTGGTGATGCAGCGGGAGCTCGAACACGAGATCCTGCGGCGCAGACAGCAGCGAGCGGAAGCCGACGGACAAAAATCCGATGGAGAGAATAAGCTAGACGCCGAATGACGGCAGGTGCGCGAGGAGAGAAGGGCGACCGATATTTATCGGTCGCCCTCTCTTTATAATTTGCAGTTGACTTGTCCTGTAAATGTTGATAGAATAAACTATATATTACTTAAAGGGAGGCGTTGGCGATGGATCTGTGCGTAGCGGGACTGCCAATCCGCGTGGAGAGCGCGGACACCGAGTTCTTTTCGCGTCGTTTTGCCGAATATCAGCGGGATGACGGTCGTGCCCCCGTGCTGACCATGCGCACGCGCCGCCTTGAGCACATACCCATCCCCGAGGGTGAACCAGTGCAGCGCATTAAGCAAGTCGAGATCGTGCGCACGGCGGACGGGCGGCTGTGTCGGTATCTTCGTGGGAAATACGCCGACGGAAGTCCCGGGCCTGTGCTGTTTGCCATCTATTATACGCCCGACTATGCTGAGGTGGATATCGAGCTGTTTGCCGAACGACACCACCCGGTGTTTTCGCTGACCGACTATGAATATATGTATACCGGTGCGTCGTTTCACAACCGCTTGGCGATGCTCGGCGGTGGGGTTTTGCATAGCTCGTCCATTGCGTGCAAAGGGCAGGGCATTGCGTTTTCCGCTCCCTCCGGCACGGGCAAGTCGACCCACACAGGGCTGTGGAAAGAAGCGTTTGGCGATGCGGTGGAGATCATCAACGACGATAAGCCCGCTATTTGGTTTGATGGCGATCAGGCGATGCTGTGCGGCACGCCGTGGAGCGGTAAGACGGCGCTTAATCGTAATCTCACCGTGCCGCTGAGAGCGATCGTGTTTATCGAGCGCGGAGAGGAGAACATCATCCGTCGTCTGGACACGGTGGACAGTATGTTCCATCTCACCACGCAGATCTGCCGCCCTTATTACGACGAGGCATTGGGCATTAAAATGCTGGACTTCACCGAACGGGTACAAGCGAACGTCCCTGTATACTGTCTCACATGCAACATCAGCCACGAGGCGGTTATGACGGTGTTTAATGAGATTTTTCCAAAGGAGAACTTATGATATGAAAATTAAAAACGGATTTGTTTTGCGCAGTGTCGGTGGTCACTCCATCGTTGTGCCCGTCGGCGCGCAGACAATCGATTTTAACTGTATGATCACGCTCAATGAGACGGGCGCATTTTTGTGGCAGCAGCTGCAGAGCGAGCGCTCGTCGCAGGAGCTAATCGAGGCGCTGCTCGCGGAATACGAGGTTGAGACCGCGGTTGCCGAGGTGGATGTGGCGCGCTTTGTCGAGAAGTTGCAGCAGGCGGAGCTGCTCGTATGAACGGTGAACGGAACGCGGTAACCTTGCAGGTGTCGATGGAGGAGCTGTCCCCGTTGATGATCTCCTGCCTTGACGAGGGAAAGGAAGTGCTGCTCACCGTTACGGGGAACAGTATGGCGCCCTTTCTGCGGCACAGTCGCGATCAGGTCGTGCTAAAAAAGCCAGCCGACCAGACTGCGTTACAGCCCGGAGAGGTGCCGCTCTATCGACGCAAGAACGGGCAGATGGTACTGCACCGTATCGTCGAGCGGGACGACGGAATGAAGCGCTGCTTATATGGCGAGTGCGAGCCTTTGCAGTCGATGCATTCGAGCAGCTCGTTGACCTATACGATGCTGGGCGATGCCCAGACACAGCGCGAGCCGAATATTCACCCCGAGCAAATCGTGGCGGTAGCTACCGCCTTTGTGCGCAAAGGTAAGCGTTGGGATTGCTGCGGTACCGCCTACCGTCGGCGTTCGCTGCGTTGGCACAAGCTGATGCCGATAAGAATGTCGCTTGTTCGGCTGTGGCATCTGCTGCACGGTGTGAAGAATCGGGTAAAAGCTGTTCTCAAAATAACAAGGAGATAGTATTATGACCTCACCGACTGCGAACAAGTGGATATGGCGAATCGCCCGACCCGACGTCGGGAGAATCGTGTTGCTTTCTGTGCTGACGGGGGCGTCCTCGGCGGCGGCGGTGGTGTTTGCGCTGCTCACCCGACAGGTGGTGGATATTGCTGTCGGGGATGCGCAAGGCAACCTGTGGGTATATATCGGTTGGCTGTTTGGCGTGCTGTTGATGCAGATCGCCATCGAGGTGTTTAATAGCCAGTTTAACACTCGCATTGCGGGCAGGATGGAGATGCGTATTAAGGAGCGTGTCTTTACGGCACTGTTTCGTAAGCAGTGGGTCGATGTCAGTCGTTTCCATTCGGGTGAGCTGCTCAATCGCCTTAACGCAGATGGTCATATTGTGGTGACGGGCGTAGTGGGTTTTGTGCCGAAACTGGTGTCGCTGGTAACCCGCTTGATTGCGTGCTTGACGGTGTTGGTGATCTTGGATGGTCGCTTTACGGCAATTATGCTGGGATTCGGTTTGTTGCTGCTCATCTGTAGCCGCGCCTACGGCAAGCGAGTGAAGCGCCTGCACAAAGAATGCCAGGAGAGCGATGGCAAGA
Organism: Clostridiaceae bacterium; assembly: GCA_904501705.1. Taxonomy (GTDB): domain Bacteria; phylum Bacillota; class Clostridia; order Oscillospirales; family Acutalibacteraceae; genus UBA5905. Next base: position 9,202 of record CAJGCA010000015.1, read on the forward strand.
CCAAGTCTTTTGCGCAAGAGGCGTTGGAGAACTGGATGATGATCCAGGCGTTTGACGGCGGAGATGTTGTGTGTGGACGGCTTGGTGAGCGATTAATGGCACATTTCACCAACCTTATTCGCCGCAATCGATGGAGTACGGCATCGCACGGCGTGATGCACCTGCTGTTTTCCGGCAGCTACTATGCGGCGCTGGCATGGGGTGCAGTCCGCTTGATGGCGGGGGCGATCTCCTATGGTACTCTGACCGCTTTTTTGCAGATCGTGGGGCAGATCCGTCAACCGTTTATGAGTATGTCGGGGTTGATGCCGCAGTACTACAATATGCTGGCATCCGCCGAACGCCTGATAGAATTGGAGGATCTCTCCGACGAACCGCGTGTGGCGGCAACGATACAGGAGCCATGGGGGAAATCGCTGCAGGCGTTGGAGATTGTCGACATCCATTTTGCTTATGAGGCTGACCACCCTGTGCTGACGGGGGCGTCGCTGACGGTGCGCCGCGGCGAGTTTGTTGCGCTCAGCGGATTCTCCGGCATCGGAAAATCGACCCTGTTTAAGCTGATGCTCGGCTTCTATGTGCCGCAGTTCGGTACGCTTACCGCGGTGACCGCGGGTGGACGATACACACTTGGTGCATCGACACGCGGATTGTTTGCCTACGTGCCGCAGCAGAGCGTATTGCTTTCCGGTACGATTCGTGAGAATATTGCATTCTGTTGCCCTGATGCGACCGAGGAAATGATCTGGGCGGCGGCAGAGACGGCGGCGATCGCGGACGTTATCTGCGCACTGCCTGGCGGACTGGACACGCCGCTCGGTGAGCGTGGAGCGGGGCTGTCCGAGGGACAGATCCAGCGCTTGGCGATTGCGCGGGCGGTGTTGTACGACGCACCGATCCTGTTGCTTGACGAGGCGACGGCTTCGCTCGACGAGGCGACGGAAGAGTTGGTGCTACGCAACCTACGCGCGCTGACGGATAAGACCTGCCTGTGCATCTCTCATCGTCCTGCGGCCTTGCAGGTGTGTGACCGCGTTATCCATGTGGAAGACGGAAAATTGATCGAATAAACAAACCGATCCCCTCGGTGAACAGCCGAGGGGATCGGTTCTTATTTAATCTTCAAATTGGGTTAGATGACCTTTGGTGCGCATATTCGGGTAATTCCACTGGCGCAACACCTCGTACACGCCGACCGCCACGGAATTAGATAAGTTGAGTGAGCGGGCGGCATCGTTGTCGATCATCGGCAGGCGCACGCAGGAATCGGGGTTGTCGTGCAGCAGGGCTTCGGGCAGACCCTTGGTCTCCTTACCGAAAACGAGATACGCGCCGTCGGGGTAGATCACATCCGAGTGGATGTGCTTTGCCTTGGTGGAGAAGTAGAAAAACGGTCCTTTGTTTTTCGCGAAAAAGTCGTCGAGGTCCTTATAATAGGTGATGTCCAGCAGGTGCCAGTAGTCCAGCCCTGCGCGTTTTAATTTTTTATCGTCGATGCGAAAGCCGAGCGGCTCGACGAGATGTAAGCGTGCGCCCGTCGCGGCGCAGGTGCGGCTGATGTTGCCGGTGTTTTGCGGAATCTCGGGCTCGACGAGTACGATGTTGAGGGTAGGCAAAAGAAAAACCCCTTTGTGTGTCAAATTCTACATCAAATAGTAACATACTTTTCCTGCCGACGCAAGAAAAATTCCGCGCGCGGTGATAATTTCCCGTTGGATGCGCACACTAATGCCGAAAGGAGGCGTTGGAGATGAACAATAAATCGTTCGGCAATTTTGTCAAAGGTATGGGGATGGGCGTAGCGCTCGGCTGTGCCGCAGGTGTGGTCGGCACCTGCTATATGAAGAAAAACAAAAAGGGACTCAAGCGCAACGCAGGGAAAACGCTGCATTCCATCGGCGATCTGTTGGAGAATGTGACGGATATGTTTTGATGCGGCAAAAGGCAGGAGACATTCCTGCCTTTTTTGCTGTATAGAAGAGGAATTTGCCGTTTTATGCTTTACAAACCGCCGAAAGTCGTGTAAAATAATACGGAATAAATATAAGGATGTGACCTTTTTTGAATAACATTGATGATAAAGAATGGATTGAGACGCAACCGGGAATCGAGTCTGAGGAAGAGATGGGTATCTTCGGCCGTTCGAAATCCCGCGAGGAGATCAAGGCTGAGGAGAAAGCACGTAAGAAGGCGGAACTGGAGGTTCTGCGCGATGCGCGTCGTCTCGCAAAAGAGGCGAAAAAAGTCGCACCGAAGGAGAACCGCCGCGATCTGCTGGTGATGGGCTTCATTCTGCTGGTGATCCTGATCGGAATCGGCGTGGCGCTCGGCACGAGCATCCACAAGGCGAATAAAGAGCTGAGCTACGAAATGAGCGAGGATACCCCCGGCTATTTCTACGACGGCGAGGCGACGCCCGAACTCGATGAGGACGGCCTCACTGCCACGGTCAACGAGGTGTATTACACCAACGGCGGGCATCTGTGCGTGCATATGACGCTCGGCAACGGCGCGGATAAGGCGATGCGTCTGGATACGCTGGAGGTCAAGATCTCGAACGGCAACTCCGAGGCACTTATCGCCAGCGGCTACACCGCGAATATCGACGATACTTATACCGTGTCTGCGGGCGGCACCAACACCTATACCTTCTACATCAAGCCCGAGCACGTGAAGATCGCCGACGATACGCTGCAGACTATTGGCTACGAAATTACCGCGGTGGGAACACTCTTGGAGGAATAAACAACCTATGTTAGAACTGCAAAATGTATCATTCATTGTCGATAACGACGGCACACAGCGTGAGATCTTAAAGGACATCAACCTCACGATCGACGAGCGCTTTGTTGCGGTTACGGGCCCGAACGGCGGCGGTAAATCCACCCTCGCGCGGGTTATCGCGGGCATCAACAAGCCGACTTCTGGGCGCATCCTGCTTGACGGTGAGGACATCACCGAAATAAGCATTACCGAGCGCGCGAAAAAGGGCATCAGCTTCGCATTTCAGCAGCCCGTGCGATTTAAAGGCCTGACGGTGCGCGATCTCATCACCCTCGCGGCTGGGCGTGATATCACCATCACCGAGGCGTGCTCCTATCTGTCCGAGGTTGGTCTTTGCGCGCGTGAGTATATCGGGCGAGAAATTAACGCGAGCCTGTCGGGCGGCGAATTAAAGCGTATCGAGATCGCGATGATCATCGCCCGCGGGACGAAATTTTCGCTCTTTGACGAGCCGGAGGCGGGCATCGACCTGTGGAGCTTCAACAACCTCATTCAGGTGTTCGAGAAGATGCACGAGAAGCTCGGTGGCTCGATTATGATCATCTCGCACCAGGAGCGTATCCTCAACATCGCTGACCGCGTGATTGTGCTCGCAGACGGCAAGGTAAAGGCCGACGGCGCGCGCCAGGACATCCTGCCTGAGCTGCTCGGCAGCCACGAGGCGTGCTCGGTGCTGACGGATAAGTTATAAGAGGTACAAAGCTATGGACAAGATTGAGAAAAATCTGCTCGAGCAGATCGCGGATCTGCACGACGTACCGCAGGGTGCGTATAATATCCGTGCCAACGGCCAGCTGTCGTCGCGTGCGACGACCGAAAACGTCGATATCGTTACCAAGACGGACAAGCCCGGCATTGATATTATCATCAAAGCGGGCACCAAGAACGAGAGCGTGCACATCCCTGTGCTCATCAGCCAGACGGGACTGCAGGATCTGGTGTATAACGACTTCTACGTCGGCGAGGACGCGGACGTTACCATCGTCGCGGGCTGCGGTATTCACAATGCAGGCGACGATGAATCTCGCCACGACGGCATTCACTCCTTCCATCTTGCAAAGGGTGCGCGCCTGCGCTATATTGAAAAGCACTATGGCGAGGGGGACGGCAACGGCGAAAACGTGATGAACCCCACCACCGTGGTCGAGCTCGACGAGGGCGCGTATATGGAGATGGAGACTACCCAAATCAAGGGCATCAGCTCCACGGTGCGCGTGACCAAGGGAAGACTCGGCGACGGCGCGACGCTGATTGTTAAAGAGAAAATTATGACCCACGGCAAGCAATACGCAGAGACGGATTTCACCGTCGATATGGACGGCGAGGATTGTAGCGCGAACGTCATTTCCCGTTCGGTCGCTAAGGGCACGTCGCGACAGGTGTTCCGCTCCCGCATCAACGGCAACAACCGCTGCTCGGGGCATACTGAGTGCGATGCCATCATTATGGACGACGCGTGCGTCAGCGCGATTCCCGAGGTAACGGCGAATCACCTTGAAGCGGCGCTCATCCATGAGGCGGCAATCGGCAAAATTGCAGGCGAACAGCTTATCAAACTGATGACCCTCGGTCTGACCGAGGAAGAAGCGGAAGAGCAGATCGTCAGCGGATTTTTGAAATAAGCGTAAAAGCCTCCCTTGTGTAAAGGGAGGCTTTTACTGTATCTTTTGACGGGCGGTCGAGGACGCCCGCCCCTACGATCTTGTTTGGGGCTTGTGCTTGTAGGGGATGGCGCTTGCGACATCCCGTGGAGATGTGCGACTTTGGCGGGACGTCGTAAACGCCGTCCCCTACGCAGGAATTCGTGGTCGTGTTGTAGGGGACGGGTCTCCCGTCCCGAATGGATCGGGACAAACCTCACGGGCGGGGAAACCCCGCCCCTACGATGGAATGTGTAGATTTGTGCGCAACGAACTCCCCACCCGAGCGGGTGGGGAGTTCGTTTTATGTCAGATCACTTCGTAGTCGATGTCGTATTTTTCCTCGGTGTAGCCGTAGAGATTATCGTAGTAGTCATCCTCGACCTTCTCGGCTTCTAACTTGCTTTGACATATCGCATCGAATATGGCGTACTTTTTATAGGGGACAGTATAGGCAATATCCATATTCGTTATGTTATCGTACTCGACCAGGTAATAGCTTCCGTACAATTTTTCAATTGTGTACTCGTAATTCTGCAGCAACATATCGTCGGAACAAGAATACAGCGTGATGGAGTAATCGTTGTTGTAGCGTTCGCTTTCGCTGCGGGCGTCACCCGCGACGTGGGCAACAACCTCGTGGACTGCTTCTTCCTGTTCCTTGGTCAGCAGATAGGTGTGTTCCGTGAACTCTTGTGTTTCTGCGTTGAATTTCGTGTACCTGTAGCAATAGCCCGTGGGGTTAAATGCTTCTTTTAGCCGTGCGGCCAGTTCGTCGTATTTATCCGAGCGGCAGTAATAAAGGTCTTCCATATAGTCGACGGAGCGTAACAGCAGACCGTCGTTGAAAGAACGGAACGTAACACCGAGCATATTGCTGAGCAGCACGGGAACGTCCTTGTCGGTAACGTAGATAGGATCGGGATTTGCATTAGTGGCGGCAAGGTACTTGTTATTCGGCAGCAGGCGATACTGTGTCTTACCCACCATAATAACGTCGCCGTTTTCGGCGTACACGCCGTGGTGCGCGCGCATCTCGTCGATGGCGTTACAACCCGTCGTACACAGGCAGAGGAGAATAAACGACAGGCAAAGTGCGAATAACCGTTTGAGCTTTTTCATAGGTTTATTCCCCCTTATTCCAGATTGAGCTTGTGGCGAATAATGCTGTGGGATACGACGAACAGTGCCACCGAAAGCACAAGGGAGAGTATAATGCTGCCCCACATTACCCAGTGGATGCACAGGGCGGGTGCTTCTACAAACAATTCTCCGAGGCTCTCCCACGGCAGGAATGTGGACATGATCACAAACACCGTGCCGATCGCCTGCGTGGCGAGGTAGTAGCCGAAATACACGCCGACGGCGGCGAGTACGCGGTTTTTGTGGAACATCTGCCCGACGGTGATGCATCCGTAGAACAACAGCAACTGATAAATTCTGGCGACGAGCATCGCCAGAATAAATTCGATGGCAAACAGCCACAGGTTCGCTTCCCATTGTGCCGCGGTGGTGCCTCTGACCGCCTCGGCAAGTAACGTGGGTATTTGATCTAATAAGTAGAAGAGTGCTTTGCAGACCTCAAACAACACATCGCCTGCGGTGATGATACACAATGACAGCAATATGACGACCAGCGATGCCGCGTGCGTAATGACGGCGGTGGCAAGCTTGGTTAAAATATGCTGTGTCGGGGTAACGGGTAGAGTGAAAGAAAGATACCCTTCGCTGGTAAACAGATGGCGGTAAAACCGCGTGATGGTAAACACGTACGACATCGCTATCACCGCGATGATGCCAAAGACGTAACTTAAAATGGAAATGGCGGAAAGCGTGCCGTAAACGGTGTTATTTGCTTCAAAGAACTGAATGATGCGACCAAACACCGCGATGGCACCTAAGATACAGTAGACGGGGAGCATCGAGCGCATATAATACGCGATCTCGTGCCGAAACAGCTTCTTTACCATTTGAACACCTCCCTGAACAGCGCGTCGACCCTCTTACCGTTTTCCTCACGGATAGCATCGACGGTCTTTTGCAGCAGCACTTGCCCGTTTTGAATGAACACGACCTCGTCGAGCACCTGCTCAATATCCGCGATAAGGTGGGTGGAAATGAGCACGGTCGCGTCGGGGTTGTAATTGTTGATGATGGTCGAAATAACGTAATCGCGTGCGGCAGGGTCAACACCGGCGATCGGCTCGTCGAGTACGTATAATTTCGCATTGCGGCTCATCGTGAGGATGAGACACACCTTTTCCTTGTTGCCCTTGGATAAGGATTTGAGCTTGCGGTCGGGGGCGATATCCAGCTTATCCAACATCTGATAGGCCAGCTCCTCGCGGAAATCCGCATAGAAATCCTTGAAATAATCGACAATCTGCTTGACGGTCATCCAACTGTTGAGATAGACGTTGTCGGGCAGGTAGGCGACCAGCTTTTTCGTCTCCACACCCGGGATTTCGCCGTCGATGAGCACCCGTCCCGCGGTGGGGGTGAGCAGCCCGTTGAGAATTTTAATCAGGGTTGTTTTACCTGAGCCGTTGGGCCCCAAAAGACCGACGATTTTTCCGCTCTCCAGCGTGATATTCACGTTGTCCAGCGCGGTAACGCTGCCGTATGTTTTGGTCAGGTTTTTGCAAATCAATAATTCGCTCATATACTCCACTCCTCTACGTAGTCCTTGATGGCTTGCGGCGTCATGCCGAGCGCCTCCATTGCCGCAAAATACGCGGCAGTCTTTTCCGCCCACAGATTCTTGAGCGTTTGCATCGCGGGGGAGATATCCTCCGCCACGTACCACCCCGAGCCGCGCACGGAATACAAAATGCTCTGCTGTTCGAGCAATTCGAACGACCGTTGTACCGTGTTGGGGTTAACACCTGCCTCAAGCGCGGCTTCGCGCACGGAATACAGCCGTTCGTTGGGCTTGAGCTCGCCGAGCGCGATTTGCAGGCATACCTGCTCGCAAATTTGCGGTCCGAGCGGTCGACTTTTATCCAGTACCCACGCCATTGCCTCACCTCCGATATCAAACTGTGTTAGTTCACTAGTACAATAATACACTTTTTGGTTGAAAATGTCAAGACCGATTTTCAAAAAGCAAAACCGCCCGTTGATCACGGGCGGTTTCAGTATACGGATTTGATGGATTTCTTATTCCACGCCACGGCGGTAGAGGCCACGGGTGATGGCGGGTGGCGGGGGAGTGCCGTCGCGATACGCGCGCAGCACCTCGGCGACCTCGTCGGCGCTTTCGGTGGTGAAGTGGAACAGATAAAATGCGACTTTCGGTACCTCGTTCATTTTATCGCCCCAATAGAGCGGTACGGTGTTGAGCACTTCGCTGCAACCGCCCGTGCACATCACGGGGAACTGAGCGCCCGTGCGGTCGGTCAGCCCTTGGCTGTTACAACCTGCGCACGAGCCGAGCGCGGATTTGCGCGGACAATTACGGGTGAGCATCAACGGTTGCCGTCCGTACAGCAGGATGCCGACGGGGAGCGGTGCGCAAAGCACTTGCATTTGCGCAAACGTCAGTTCCATCGACAGCGTAGCGGCGGCAAGTCCGACACCTTTACAGACGGAAAGTGCTTGACTGTTCATCAAATTCAGCCCGAATCCGCCGATGGGGGATAGCCCCGCGGCCTTGGCGAGCGGGATCGTTCCCACATTGCCGCACAGCGCGGCAGTTGCCCCTGCCATAGCGGCGGCTTTCAGTTTTTGCGCGATGGCATCTTCTGTCCCGAACATCCCGCGCGGGATGTCTACACCAATCTTCTGCCCCGCGGCGGTCAGCGTGCGGACGGTGTCTGTCGGGGTGTCGAGCGGCAGGAACACGAGATAGGGACGCAGGACGTCAGAGTATTGCGCCGCACTCGAAAGACGGATAAACCACGCGGTGTCGGTTATTGCCTTTCCTGCGGGGCAGGGCGGCACAGCGGTGGTATCAAAGGGAATGGGGGTTATCTTGCTTCGCTCATTCAGCAGTTGTTCGAGTGCCTCACGGCGCAGGGCGTTGAGCCGCGCCATCGGCAGGGTCAGCCCCTCGTCGACGGTGACGGCGATCTCGGTCGGATAAAAGGGTGTGCCGCCCGTTTTAGAGAGCTGCTCTTTCGCGCGTTCGGGGTCGAGTGGGCGGTTGATCGCCTGCTCGGCACCGTCGGTGGTGACACACACGCGGTGTCCGTCCTCGTCGGTTACGGTGAGTGAGCAGACGTCTGTGTCGGCGGTAAAGTCCATTGCCACGGGAATGAGCGGCGTTTCCTTATCATACAACCGCGCAAGTGAGCCCAGCACGTCCGCGGCAGCGGTAACATCTTCTTTACGTCGTGTGCCGAACATATCGCCGCCAAGGCGATGGGTATAATACCCGTCGGTAAAGCCCGTGCGGGAGAACACCTTTTTGAGCGCGTCGAGTGTGTGGGGCTCGACCGTTTCGCCGCGGGCAGCGGCAGAATACACGGTGGATGCGGCTGCGACGTATTCGGGGCGTTTCATCCGCCCCTCGATCTTGAGTGAAGCCACGCCGAGTTCTTCCAGCTCGGCGATATAGTCAACAAGGCAGTTATCCTTGAGGCTAAGTGCCGCCGCATCGGGTGAGCAGGGGCGGGCGCTCTTGTCGGTGGGGGCAAAGGGCAGGCGACAGGTCTGGGCACACGCGCCGCGGTTACCGCTGCGTCGCCCGAGCATCGCGGAGAAATAGCATTGCCCCGATACGCTCATGCACAGTGCGCCGTGCACGAACACCTCAAGTTCCACACCGCGCCCCGCGCACGCCGCGATCTCCTCGCGGCTCATTTCGCGCGACAGCACGACGCGGGAGAAACCCGCGTCTCGCAGAAAATCCACCCCCGCGGGGGTGTGGCAGGAGAGCTGTGTGGATGCGTGCAGTGGCATCGTCGGTGCGGCGGCGCGGATACACCGCGCAAGCCCCAAATCCTGCACAATGAGCGCGTCCACCCCGCGCCGACAGGCGGTCTCGGCGGCACGCAGGGCATGTGCCATCTCATCGTCACGCACCAGTGTGTTGAGCGCGAGATGTACCTTGACCCCGCGCGCGTGGCAGTAGGCGACCGCTTCGGCGAGCTCGTCCTCGGTGAAATTATGAGCCGCCCGACGCGCGTTAAAGTCGGAAAGCCCTAAATAAACAGCGGCGGCGCCGCAACGCACCGCCGCTATCAGGCTTTCGGTCGAGCCGGCAGGAGCCAGCACCTCTAACCGAGCTTTTTTCACCGCTCGGCCAGCTTTCTGAGCAGATTTTCGTTGTCCTGCTTGAGACGGGCGACCTCACGGCGGAGGTTCTCGGTCTCGGAGCGGGAACGGTTGTTGTCATCAAAGAAGGACTTGAGCTGCTTGCGGAGATTATCCGCGGTCTGGGTCGCCTTCTTCGCCTCGTCCGCCTGCATCAGCGCGGTCATCACCGACGCCATCACAAGCGAGGTGCGGTTGTTGGCGTTCATCAGATTGCGAATGCGGGCATCCACCTGCGCGCCGAGCTCCTGCATATAGCCGGGGGTCTCGTCGGTGGTAATGACATAGTCGGTGCCGCAGATGTTAAGAGTCACTTTCTGTACCGAATCCATAGGTTGATCGTCCTTTCGTATAAAAATCGACAGGATATTACTTTCCTTCTTATTATACTCCATCCTTCGACGGCGGTCAAGAGGAAATCCGCCGCTTGGTCTTGCTCTCTGTAGAAAATTATGATAGAATATTGTATAGTATTATAAGAAAGGGGCGTTTGGCGGGATGAAACCGATCGGATTATACGTTCACGTGCCGTTTTGTCTGTCCAAATGCCCGTATTGCGACTTTTATTCGCTGGCAAGGCCGACCGAAGAGCAGCTAGACGCTTATGCCGCGCGTGTGTGCGCGGCACTGGATGAGTGGGCGGCGCGCCTGCCGGATACGACGGCGGATACGCTGTATTTCGGCGGCGGCACGCCCGCCTTGCTCGGTGGCGAACGGCTGGCATTGGTGATCGACCGCGCGCGGGCGCGTTTCGGGCTCGCCGATGCCGAAATTACGCTGGAAGCCAACCCCGCCGACGATCTGCACGACACCTTGGCGGCGTTTGCCGCCGCGGGAGGAAATCGCCTGTCCCTCGGGATGCAGTCCGCCTGTGCAGAGGAGCTCGCCATACTCGGGCGACGGCACACGCCAACCGACGTAGAGCGTACGGTTGTGGATGCCCGTGCCGTGGGGATCGAGAATATCTCGCTGGATATGATGCTTGGCATCTCGGGGCAGACCGAGGCGAGCGCGCACCACTCCGCGCGGGTCGCGGCGGCGCTCGGCGCTTCCCACGTGTCGGCGTATCTGCTCAAGGTGGAGCCGAATACCCCCTACGGGCGGTGTACGCCTCCTCTGCCCGATGAGGACGTGACCGCTGACCTGTATCTCGCGGCGATGGATGAGCTCGACACCCTCGGCTATCAGCAGTATGAGATCTCCAACACGGCGCTCGAGGGGCGAGAGAGCCGCCATAACCTCAAATATTGGTTAAGTGAGCCGTATCTCGGCATCGGACCTGCCGCGAGCTCCTGCCTCGGCGGGCGGCGGTTCGCCTACCCACGGGATCTTGCGGGCTTTATGAACGGCAGCGAGCCCGTCGACGAGCCGTCGGCCTCGATCGCGGTCGGCAGCCCGACGGAATATGCGCTGCTGCGCCTGCGGCTGACCGAGGGAATCGACGCGGCGGATTATGCCGCGCGCTTCGGCGAGCCGATCTCGTCGGCATGGCGTGAGCGGGCGGCAAGCCTGCCGCCGACACTGGTGACGCAGGATGCGGCGGGCATTCGCTTGACTCGCGAGGGCTTTTTGCTCTCGAATACCCTGTTGACACACATTCTTACGGAATAATTTAATCTTTGTTCATACTCCTTTCCCGAAATATGTTAAACTGTTAGTAGCGCAAAAGGAGGTTTATCCTATGGCAGGAATGAAAATTATGGTCGTGGATGATGACAGCAATATTTGCGAGCTTCTGCGCCTGTATCTGGAAAAGGAAGGCTTCGAGACGGTCATCGCGTCCGACGGCGCGAAGGCGGTGGCGATGTTTGACACCGAAAAGCCTGATCTGATGCTGCTTGACGTGATGATGCCGCATCTGGACGGCTGGCAGGTGTGCCGCGAGATTCGCAAGAAATCGCAGTGCCCTATTATTATGATCACCGCCAAGGGTGAGGTGTTCGACCGGGTGCTCGGTCTCGAGCTTGGCGCGGACGATTACGTGGTCAAGCCCTTTGAGACCAAGGAGGTCATTGCCCGTATCAAGGCGGTGTTGCGCCGCAGCGGTGCCGCTGAGGCGAAGAAGCAGCGGCAGGTTGAATACGATAACCTGTCAATCAATATGGAGAATTACGAATTGCGGGTGCACGGCACAACGATCGACACCCCGCCTAAGGAGATGGAGCTCATCTACCATCTCGCGAGCAACCCGAATCGCGTGTATACCCGCGATCAGCTGCTCGACGAGGTGTGGGGCTTCGAGTATTACGGCGACAGCCGCACCGTCGACGTACACGTCAAGCGCTTACGCGAGAAGCTGGACGGCGTATCCGAGCAGTGGACGCTCAAGACGGTGTGGGGCGTCGGATATAAGTTTGAAGTAAAGGATACCTAATATTGGGGGTAACGCGATGTTCAAAAGCGTTTTTTCCAAATATTTTACCGCGATATCACTGATCATCGTGTCGGGCTTTCTCGTGATGAGCGGGCTGCAGCTTGTGCTGTTCACCCGCTCGTTGACGGAGGATAAGCGGGTGCTTCTGCAGGAGAACGCGGATTCAATCGCCCGCCACACAGAGGTCACGGCGGTGGAATCACAGGTGATTAGTGGCGGCGAGGTCGTGTATCTGCTGGATCAGGAGGGGCTTACTCCGTTTCTTAAGATGATGGGCAATGCGATCGACGCGACCATTCTCATCTCGGATGCGCAGGGTGAAGTGCTGCTGTGCTCCGATGCGGACCTGCAGCCGAAGACAAAGGAACTCTCGCTGCGAAAATTAACCGATCAGGTGGGGGATTCGCTGTTCACAATCTCCACGCTGGAGGGCCTGTTTGAACGCCCGCAGTACGCGGCGGGTGTGCCCATTGAGATCAAGGAGCGTGTCATCGGCTATGTGCTGGTGTCCGCGCCGACGGCATCGCTGTGGAACACACTCAGCTCAAACCTCAAGGTGTATCTGGTGTCCGCGCTCGGCGCGCTGGCGCTGTCCTTCGTGGTTGTGTATCTGCTGACGATGCACATTGTCCGTCCGCTGCGACAGATGGCGGCGGCGACGCGGCGATTTGCGCAGGGAGATTTTAGTGCTCGCGTGAACGTGCGAGGGGAGGATGAGATGTCAGAACTTGCCGATGCGCTCAATCATATGGCGGTGTCGCTATCCTCGGTGGAGATGATGCGCCGCAGTTTTGTGGCGAACGTTTCGCACGAGCTTAAGACCCCGATGACTACCATCGCGGGCTTCGTGGACGGGATGCTGGATGGGACGATCCCTCCCGAGCAGCAGCCGCGTTATATGAAGGTCGTCTCGGATGAGGTTAAGCGACTCTCCCGCCTTGTGCGCTCGATGCTGGACCTCTCCCGCATTGACAGCGGCGAGCTCAAGATGACCACCGTACGGATGGATCTGACCGAGGCGCTGTGCGGTGTGCTGATCGCTTCCGAGCAGCGTATCGAGAAGAAGCATTTACGCATTACGGGTCTGGAGGATTGCGGCAAGACCGAGATCGACGGTGACTACGATCTGATGTGTCAGGTGTTGCATAATCTGGTGGATAACGCGATCAAATTCACCAACGACGGCGGAGATATTGATATCCGTCTGACGAAGGCGGACGGTCGCGTGTATTTCACCATCCGTAACAGCGGCGCAGGTATTCCCGCCGAGGAGATGCCGCAGATTTTTGAACGGTTTTATAAGAGCGATCGCTCGCGCGCGCTGGATAAAAACGGTATGGGCCTCGGACTGTATATCGTCAAGACGGTGATCGGCCTGCATCACGGCGAGGTCACCGTACGGTCGGTTGAGGGGGAGTTTACCGAGTTTGCTTTCTGGGTGCCTGCACCGTCCAATACGATCGAGCGGGCAATTCAATAATATTTCCCCAAATCTTCAAATAAAAAACACACAGCAGAATTATACTATTACTAGTGAACGATACATTTATCGGAAAGGTTGTGCCGCTATGTCGGATAATTGGAATAAGATCGAACCCGAGCAGCCCGTAGAGTCTGTTGTTGAGCCTGTGCCTGTGGAGAAACAGCCCACGGAGCCAGTGGTGGCATCTGAGCCGCCCGTAGAGCCCACGCCGGCACCTGAGCAGCCCGTCACGCCGCCGTATAACGGCTGGAGTAGCGACGGCAGCTATCGCTACGTGCCGCCGCGCACCGAGCAACCGTCTCAACCGACACCGCCGCCCACGTATCCTTCGGGTAGCGCTTACGGTGATCACGCGTATCGCGGCGTCCCGACGCCGCCTGCACCGCAGCCCCCGAAGAAAAAGGGCAACGGCTGGATGGTCGCGCTGGCGATCGTCTGTGCAGCGGCTGTGGTTGTGTCCGTTGTGTTTTTGGGCATCGGGCTGGTCAGCAGTCACGATCCGCAGCCGAACACCTCGAATGCGGACGACACCGTCTCCGAGGTTGTGAATAATAACGCACCGTCGCTGGAGATCACCGATTGGGACGACAATGACGGTGGGCTGAGTAATAAAGAGATCGTTAACCGCAACTTTAACGCCACGGTCGTAATCACGACGTACGTTGAGAACGGCAGTTATAACTTCGGCGAGAGCGCGCTGTCTGAGGCGGGTGGTGCCAGCGGCATTATTATGAGCGCCGATGGCTATATTATCACCAACTGGCATTGTGTCATCAATGAGGACACGGGCAAGCCGTATGATCGCGTGGATGTCACGACCTACAGCGGTAAGTTGTATGAAGGTGCCGAGGTGATCGGTGCGGATGAGTCGACCGACCTTGCGGTCATTAAGATCAATGCAAGTGGACTGACAGCCGCACAATTCGGCGACAGCGCGGCGCTGGCGGTTGGTGACCGTGTCGTTGCGCTCGGTAACGCCGCGGGGCTGTCTTGGACGGCAACCTTTGGCTACGTATCGGCGCTGGCGCGTGACGTATATGACGACACGGGCTATGCCATTAAATGCCTGCAGGTGGATGCGGCGATCAACCCCGGCAACTCCGGCGGCCCGCTGCTCAACAATCAAGGTCTGGTCGTCGGCATCAACTCCGCCAAGATTGCCGCAACGGGTTATGAGGGGCTCGGCTTCTCTATCCCGATCAATGAGGCGAAGTCCGTGCTGGATGCGTTGCTCAAATACGGCTATGTCAAGGGCCGCGTGGCGCTGGGCGTGATGGGACAGACGGTATCCTCGGGGATGTACAACGGCTTCCTCATCACCAGCATCGAGAAGGGCTCTTGCTTTGAGGGCACCGATGCGGCGGCGGGCGATCTGATCGTCGGCGTGGATGATGTGGAAGTGAAGGATTACGGCACGCTGCGCAGTGAGCTGGCAAAGCACAAGGTCGGTGACCGCGTAACGGTCAAGCTGTTGCGCTCCAACCGCAACGGGCGTGTGACTTCCTTTACCGTGACGGTTACGCTCAAGGAGCAAAAAATAACCTATTAAGTGACAACAGCCTCTGCTTCGGCAGAGGCTTTCGTTGCGTTCTGGTTGTTACACTGTGTAGAGAGGGTTGAGGGAATGAACCACTATCCGATCGGCGAAACCGCTGAGCAGCGGGCGCACCGCCGCGCACGCAAACGGCGGCTGTATCGTTTGCGACAGAGGATAATTGAATTGGGCGTGCTGGCGGTGTTGGTGGCGGCGGTGGCGATTCCCGTAAGTATTGCGCACCGTCGATCCGCGGAGCAGACCGATCAGACGCCGTCGTCGGTCGGCGAGCCGTCTCCCGCGCCGAAGCCCGTCTATCCCGTTTATACCGCCGACACAGTCACGCTGACCGATGCCGTGGATGCGGATTACGCGCTATTAATGGATGTCAATGAAAACCGCGTGCTCGCCGCCAAGGGTGCAGATGTGCGCACCTATCCCGCGTCGGTGACTAAGGTGATGACTCTGCTCGTCGCGGTGGAGAATATCACGGATTTCACTGACACCTTTACGATGACCTATGCGATCACAGATCCGCTGTATCTGGCGAATGCGACGGTTGCGGGCTTCTCAAATAACGAAGAGGTAACGATGGAAGATCTGCTGTACGGCACCATTTTGCCCTCGGGCGCGGATGCGTGTCAGGCGCTCGCGGAATACGTCGCGGGGTCGGATGAGGCGTTTGTGGAGCTGATGAACAAGCGCGCACAGGAGATGGGACTCAAAAATACGCACTTCACCAATACCAGTGGTCTTCACGATAAAGACCACTACACCACCGCCGAAGATATGGCGGTGATCCTGCGGGTAGCGATGGAGAATCCGCATTGTCGACAGGTGCTGTCGACCTATCAATACACCACTGCGTCGACATCGCAGCATCCCGAGGGCATTCTGCTAACGAGCACGCTGTTTGGACGAATGTACGGCACAGAGCCCGACGGCGCGACGGTGATCGCCGGCAAGACGGGCTACACCACTGAGGCGGGACACACCGTGGTCAGCTATGCTAAGGGCCTCGACGGACACGATTACATTCTGGTGACGCTCAAGGGCAGTAATCGCTGGAAGGCGACCTTTGATACGATCGATATGTACACCGAATTTTCTCCGCTTTCCGAGAATACTGAAGCGAGCAAGACCTCAGCCGCCGGCTGAGGTCTTGCTCGTTATAGGATGTTCTGCAAAGTCGGCATTTCGGATGCTGCCAACAGCTCCAGTTGAACGCGGCAGCGGGTGCTTTCCATATAGAACTCTTCACTGTCTCCATCTTTCAGGATGGAGGGGAGCAATGCAAGATTCTCCCGACACTGGATCAGATCGCCGTGCGCCATAAAATAGGGAAAGAAGCGTGTGCGGCGGATGTATTCGTCCTCGAGCGCAACGGCGAGCTCGTAGGCACGCGTTTCTTTGCCTTGGTCGTACGCGGCGACGACGGCATCAAGGCCGTCGAGCAGCACGTCGACTTGCTGCCGCTGATAGAATAGGGTGGATATGCATAAAGTGATGATAGCGGCGAAGATGCCGCCGGCTAACCATAGACGCTTCATCCGTGCACTTCCTTTTTGGTGAGCAGGAACACGTCGCCGCTCTTGGTTGCCGTAAGCAGGAAGACATCCTCTTGCTGACAGCCACGTCTTTTGAGTTGACGCGTGAGCCACTGATCGTTGAGGTCACAGAGGGCCAATCCCCAGTCGGAGCGCCTGCCGTCGCTGATGATGACCACAGGCATTCCGTTGTCGGGCGGTTTTTTCGGCGTAACATCGCCGATGGTCGCGGGCTGATATTGGGGATAGCAGTAGACGCTGATCTTGCCGTTTGTCTCAGCAATGGCATATTGCACTTGACGCAGATCGAAGATGTTTTGCTGTCGCAAAGACTCTATGAGGTCATCGACGGTAAGACGCAGGCGCCGCATCGCCTGTTCGTCTACCTTGCCGTCTTTAATAACGGGAATGGGGGAGCCGCTGATCAGACGGGAAAAAGGGGCGAATTTAAGCATCAAGCAGGAGAGCATGATCTCCAGCGCCACCAACACAAGGATGGGGAGAACGCCGTTAAACAGCGGGAGTGTGTTTTCCTGCATCGGCACAGCCGCGAGATCGGAGAGCAGCAGTGTCACCACCAACTCGGATGGCTGCAGTTCGCCGAGCTGTCGTTTGCCCATAACGCGCATCGCCGTCATCAGCAGAAAATAGAGAATGACTGTGCGGATGATGGATATAGCCAATATGCGCCCTCCTTTTTGATTAGCGTAACAAGATTATGGTGCGCGTTTGCGTGGGTTTTATGTGCGAAAAAGCGAAAAGCGAAAATTCCGTAAAAAAACAAAAGATTTTTTCATTTTAGGCTTGACAAGCGGGGGAGAAAACGCTATAATTCTATGCGTTGACTAAATCAACACGCGCTCGTAGCTCAGCTGGATAGAGTGCTTGACTACGAATCAAGAGGTCAGGGGTTCGAGTCCCTTCGGGCGCGCCAAACAAAAGAGCCGTACGCTTATGCGTACGGCTCTTTTGTTTAGCGCTTGTAGGGGTGCGAGAAATCCTGCTAGTTTGCCTGTTTTCGCCGATAGGCGAAATGGCGATCGTTTAGAGCGACAAGGGCAAACTATAGGACTTCGGCGGCAGAAAAGATTGACGGTGGGGCAGAGAACTGTTCCCGCCGAATGTCCGGGGTTCAGAGTCCCTTCGGGCGCATCTTATTTACGCCATCGTCCCTTCGGGCGCGCCAAGGATTGTAGCAAGGATTGTAGCAATAAGTGTAGCAATAAAAAGCCGTTTTTTACCGCTATGGGTGTCAAATGGGTGTCAGAAATCTTCATTGAAAATCTACCGAAACTATGCTATAATCGTTTCATTACTATTCGGTGGGGTATAGCAATGACCGCTAAATTGTTTTTCGAAGCCATAATCAAGTTCCTGCTTGGCGTTGTACTGCTCGGTGTATTGTTGTTCTTGCCTGCGGGAACGTTTGCGTACGTGAATGGTTGGCTGTTAATAGGCATCTTATTTATCCCGATGTTTTGCGCAGGCATTGTGATGATGTGCAAAAATCCTGCGCTTCTGGCAAAACGGCTCAACGCAAAGGAAAAGCAATCAGACCAAAGTGTGGTAGTAAAACTCAGCGGACTGATGTTTTTGATTGGCTTTATCGTTGCAGGGCTTGGCGTTCGTTTTGACTGGTACACTTTGCCAAAAGGGGTTACATACTTTGCTGCGGTGGTGTTTATCATCGCATATATTCTGTATGCCGAGGTGCTCAGGGAGAATACTTATCTCAGCCGCACCATTGAGGTGCAAGAAAACCAGCAGGTGGTCGACACGGGGCTGTACGGCATTGTACGACATCCGATGTATGCGGTAACGGTGCTACTGTTCTTGTCTATACCGTTAGTGCTCGGCTCGGTTTATGCTTTTGTCGTGTTTCTTGCTTACCCATGGATTATTGCCAAGCGTATCAAAGGTGAGGAAGAATTTTTGGAAAAGGAACTTACGGGTTATCGCGAATACAAACAAAAGGTTAAATACCGCTTAATTCCGTTGATATGGTGATTTTGTATTGACTTTTTTATGGCACGCGATTACAATTTGCTTAATAAGGAGGCGTTGATATGGACGCTATTAAGAATAAAATCGGTTTTATCTGCGATATGGACGGTGTCATCTACCACGGCAACAAAGTGCTTGACGGCGTCGTGGAGTTTGTTAACTGGATGATTGAGAATAATAAGAAGTTTGTGTTCCTCACCAACAGCCCCGAGCGCACGCCGCACGAATTGAGCATGAAGCTACAACGCATGGGGCTCAACGTGTCGGCGCGGCATTTCTACACCAGCGCGATGGCAACGGCAGAGTTTCTCAGCAGCCAGAAGCCGGGCTGCACCGCCTACGTCATCGGCGAGGCGGCGCTGTCCAAGGCGCTGTACGACGTCGGTATCTATATGAACGACGTCAACCCCGATTACGTCGTTGTGGGTGAGACGCGTACTTACAGTTTTGAGAAGATCGAAAAGGCGATTGAGCTGGTCAACAAGGGCGCGCGCCTCATCGGCACCAACCCCGATATTACGGGACCGACCGAGCGCGGCGTGATGCCTGCGACGGGTGCGCTGATTGCGCCCATCGAGATCGCGACGAATAAGAAGGCGTACTTTGTCGGCAAGCCCAATCCCGTGATGCTGTGCCACGGGCTGCGAAAGCTCGGCTGCCACAGCGAGGAGATTGCCTTTATCGGCGACCGTATGGACACCGATATCATCGCTGGTATCGAGTCGAATGTTGATACCGTGCTGGTGCTCAGCGGCGTTACCGCCCGTGAGGATATCGACAACTACCCCTATCGCCCCAAATACATCCTTGACGGTGTCGGCGATCTGGTGAAATAACAAAAAATCCTCCGCGATA
>CAJGCA010000016.1 GCA_904501705.1 Clostridiaceae bacterium
GGCTATTACATTGCGCAGACCGACATCCTCGACGCGCTGAAAGACAAGCAAAGCTATCTGTGCATCGCCTTGCGCCTTATTGGTGTCCCGCTACTCGCGCTCGGCGGGCTGCTGCTCGTCGGTGTACGCGGAACGCTACTCACCTCGTGTATGATCTGCATCTGCGCGCCCGTCGCGACCGCGACAACGATGTTCTCCACCCGTTACGAGCGCGATACGCTGCTGTCGGTCAACCTCGTATCCATCAGCACGCTGCTCGCCCTCGCGACGATGCCGCTGATGGTCGCCCTCGCGCAATATCTCGGAGCAGTGATATAAATTAGAACAACACAGAAACAGGCTTGGTCTGCGTGCAGACCAAGCCTGTTTTTTCGTTATTACCGCGAGGCGCCGCCACCACCGAAGCCGCCGCCTCCGCCGCGGAATCCTCCGCCTCCGCCAAAACCGCCGCCGT
The DNA here is from genome assembly GCA_904501705.1 of Clostridiaceae bacterium. GTDB lineage: Bacteria > Bacillota > Clostridia > Oscillospirales > Acutalibacteraceae > UBA5905. Next base: position 455 of record CAJGCA010000016.1, read on the forward strand.
GGAAGCCACCACCGCCGTGATGATGGTGGAACCCGCCGAAATACGGTAGGAAGAACAACCCGCCGCGCTTGCTCGCCAGCAGGATGATAAGCACGATGAGCATCGGAATCACCAGCGCCCAATCGCCACTGTCGTCGTAGATGGGGGTATCCACCTCCAGCATATTCTCGGTCAGGCCGTACTCAAAATACACCTCGTTGAGAATAGCCTTGTACGTATCGGTGAGCTGCTTCGACCACGCATCCTCTTCCTCGTACCACGGCACGAGATAGGTATCGAGGATGCGCCCCGCCTTGGAGTCGTTGACCGCGCCCTCGAGTCCGTAGCCGACCTCGATGCGGGAATGCGGGCCGTCGGGGGTGAACAGCAGCAGAATACCGTTGTCCTTCTCCTCATCGCCGATGCCCCAGTCGCGCGCGATGTGCAGCGAATACTCCTCCAGGCTCTGCCCGCCGAGGTCGCTCACCGCCAGCAGCACGATCTGCGCGTCGGTCGCCTGATACAGCGCGGCCCCCGCCTCGTACACCGTCTGCTCGTCCTCGTCGGTCATCACATCGGCGAAGTCGTTGACGAAAAACCGCTCGGTCGGCTCAGGATAGGCAACCGCTTGCTGTGCATCACAGCCCGCGAGCAGCAACAGCAATGCCGCACACAGACATAAAACAATTTTACCCTTCCTCATGCCCGCTCACTCAAAAGGACACGGTCGGCACCTGCTCGGCACCCTCGCTCGCCTCGAAGAAGGGCACCTTCTCAAAGCCGAAAATCCCCGCGAAAATGCTCTTGGGGAACTTACGGATGGCGGTGTTGTAGTTCTTCGCCGCGTCGTTATAATCCTTGCGGGAGACCGCAATGCGGTTCTCCGTGCCCGCGAGCTCATCCTGCAGAGCGATAAACTGCGCACTGGCTTTCAGTTCGGGATACGCCTCGGTGACGGCGTTCACCCAGATGTCGATGGCGCTGTCAAGCCGCTCGTTCGCCGCCGCCTGTTCGCCCGCGTTCGCCGCCTTGCCGACGGCGGCACGCGCCTCGGTCACCGCCTGCAGCGTAGACTGCTCATAGTCGGTATAGCCCTTCACCGACGCGACGAAATTCGGAATGAGATCCGCGCGGCGCTGCAAGTCGACCTGAATGGTGGACTGCTTCTCCTCCACGGTCATCTGCAGAGACACAAGGCTGTTGTAGGTGCCTGCAATGAGCGCGACCACGATCACGATAGCGGCAACAACGGCACCGAGAATGATCCAAGTTTTCTTTTTCATAACGATTCCTCCCGTTATCTATCATATCCAAAATCGTCCCCACCGTATTCGAGGAACAATTTTATACTACTGGAAATTTTTGAAAATGTCAATGTTTTTCGGCGGGACATAACGGGAAATGGCCGCCGCTGTCGTTCTGCGTCAAACGGTTTGCCGTTTCTCTCCGCGCTTGCGACAGAAAGCGCCGCCGCGGGCGAGTATACTGATACCAACTGCCATCTTCGCAAACAGAAAGGACGATCGCCTATGAAATCCGCCGCTAAATCTACCCCCGTCCCCGCCGCGCCCGCCGTCCGCGGGCAGAGCGGCGCGGTGACGCTGCTCTGGTGCCTGCTCGGCCTGCTCATCCCCCGCGCCGCGTTGTACGGGCAAATGACCCCGTTCGGCATCAGCCTCGCCGCCGCGATGGACAAGCCGTTACTGCCTGTGCTGTTTTCCCTCGCGGTGGGGTATCTGCTCGGGGACACTGCCGCGCCCCTGCGCTACATAGCCGCCGTTGCGGCGGTCGGCGGTGTGCGTTGGGTGCTCGCCGCCATCCCCGAGTGGGACAAGCGTTCCTTCATCCCGCCGCTGGCGGCCTTTGTCGCCTCGCTCGCCACGGGGCTGGCGATGTATAGTGCTATCGGTCTGGACGGCTACCGCGTGGTGGTGCTGATCGCGGAAAGCGGGGTCGCGGCGGGCTGTTCGCTGTTCTTCCGCACGGCGGTAGGATTCTCCCGCCGTCTGCAGGAGCCCGACGACACCCGCGGTATCACCCCGCCGCAGCAAGCGGCACTCATCCTCACGGGCGCGATCATCCTGATGGCCGCCTCCACCGTCACCGTGGGCGCCTTCGCCCCCGGGCGAGTACTCGCCGCGGGGATGGTGCTGGTGCTCGCACGCGCCGGACAGGAGCAGGAAGGCAGCATGGCGGGGGTCATCATCGGCGCCGCTACCGCCCTCGCCGCGCCGGGACAGCTCTCGCTGGCGCTCGCGCTCGCCTTCGGTGGGTTGCTTGCGGGGGTATTCTCCCGCTTCGGGCGGCTCACACAGTCCGCCGCTTTTCTGGTAGCGGCGGGCATCCTCACCCTCACCGAGAGCGCCGACAACACGGTCGTGCGGCTATACGAGCTGTTTGCGGCGAGCGTGCTGTTCTTACTGCTGCCGCCGAGTCTTGACCGCCGCCTGCATCGGCTCATCCTGCGCGGTCGGGAGCTGCCCGCCGTCGAGGGTGTGCGCCGCGCCGTGACTATGCGCCTGCAGGTGGCGGCGAACACCATGACCGAGATCGGACAGACCGTCGGCGTCGTCACCGAACGGCTCTCACATCACAGCGCCCCAGATACCTCGGCCATCCTGCACGATTGCCGCGCGGCGGTGTGCGGCGCCTGCCCGCTACAGGCGGTCTGCTGGGCACAGCACGCCGAGGAGATACAGATGGCGTTCGAGCGCCTCGTCTCCTTGCTGAAATCCCGTGGGCAGGTCTCCCCGACCGATCTGCTCGGCTACCCCGCCGCGCACTGCCGCCAGCCCGAACGGCTGACCGACCGTCTTAACCGCGACTATGAACGCTACATCGTGCGCGAGGCCGCTTGGCGGCGGCTCGGGGAGATCCAGCACTCGGTCAATGACCAATTCAGCGGGATGGCTGGGCTGCTCGACTCCATCGCGCAGGATATGAGCGATCCGCAGCAGGTGGACGTTGAGCTGTCGGGGCGGGTGGCGGCGGTATGCGCCGACCACGGGATGCCCGTTCGCCACGCATTGTGCACCCGCGGGCGCAGCAACCGTCTGACAGTGGAGATCCTCGCCGAGGACGTCGGCGTGCGGCTGAGCGGCGGGCGCTGGCTGCGGGATATGCAGGCGGCGTGCGCCTGCACCTTCGCCGCCCCCATCGCCGAGCCCTGCGCAAGCGAGGTGCGCATCACCCTGACCGAGCCGCCGCGCTATCACGTGGAGATCGGGCTTGCCCAGCGGATGTGCGACGGCGAAAAGCTGTGTGGCGACGCAACCGACACCTTCACCGCCGACGGACGCACCGTGCTGATGCTGTCTGACGGAATGGGCAGCGGCGGGCGCGCTGCGGTGGACGGCGCAATGACGGTAGGGCTTAGCTCCCGCCTGTGGAAGGCGGGCTTTAGCCCCGACAGCATCCTGCACAGCGTCAACGCCGCGCTGCTCATCAAAAGCCGCGAGGAAAGCCTCGCCACGCTGGACGTCGCGGTGATCGACACCTTCTCGGGACGGTTGGATCTCTACAAGGCGGGCGCGACCGCGACCCTTCTGTGCAGCGGCACGCGGGTATCGCGCCTCGAGCGCCCCTCGCTGCCGATCGGCATCCTCACCGACATCCGCTTCGAGCACTGCGCCGACTGGCTCGCTGACGGCGATATTCTGCTGATGCTGTCCGACGGGGCGCTGTGCGACGGGCTCGCGCCCGTCGAAATTCTGCTGCGCGACCGCCCCGCGGGCGAGACGATGCAGGCTCTCGCCGACCGCATCGCCGACGCGGCGCGCGCCGCTGAGGGTGATCACCCTGACGATATTACCGTTATGGCGGCGCGTCTTTCGCTGTGAAAGCATTGTTTTTCGTTTCTCCCAAGCACAAAAACACCGCGTTGTCCCGTTAGGACAACGCGGTGTTTTTGGATGGTTGCTTAAAGATCGTCCGCGTCCTGCTGCGGTTTGCCGCCGTCGACCGGCGTGCCGGTATAGCTGCCGAGAATATCCGAGACGATATTATCCCCCTGCTGTGCCAGCTTCTCCCCCGCGATGACGGGGTCGACCGGCGCGATCTTCGGCTTTTCGGGCAACACCCGCGGGCGTTTGCGCTCTTCTTCCATCACTCTCACGCTCCTTTCGAAATTAGTATAGCCATAATTTCCGCATAAATCCTTGCACCGTACGCTGTTTTATGCTATCATTTAGATATTGATTAAGACGAGGTGATCCTCTGTGACTGACCGAATGTGTTCCCTTAAGGAACTGTATAAGATCGGGCGCGGGCCGTCCAGCTCCCACACCATCGGCCCTGAAAAGGCGTGCCTGTATATGAAAGAGCGCTATCCCGCCGCGGATCGCTTTGCGGTAACGCTGTTCGGCTCGCTCGCCTACACCGCCGAGGGACACGACACCACCGCCATCGTGCGCGAGACGCTCGCGCCAATCGCAACTGACATCATCCGCGATACCGACGCTGTCGACCTACCCCACCCCAACACGATGGAGCTGACCGCCTATACGGACGGCGAGGCGCTCGGCACCGCACGCGTTTACAGCGTCGGCGGCGGGCAGATCGAGATCGAGGGTGAGACCCTCGAGGAAAACCGCGACGTCTATCCGCTGCACTCCTTTGCCAAGATCGCCGACTACTGCGAGGCGCACGGGCTGCGGCTGTGGCAATACGCCGAACAGATGGAGGGCGGCGAGCTGTTCGATTACCTGCACACCGTGTGGGAGACGATGAAAGCGTGCGTCGTCGAGGGGCTGCGGCAAGAAGGCACGCTGCCCGGCCGCCTACAAGTACAGCGCAAGGCAAAGCACCTCTACTCCCAGAACCACATCGACGAGACCCGCGAGACGCGGGAAAATCGCCTCGTCTGCGCCTACGCTTTCGCGGTCAGCGAGCAAAACGCGGCGGGCGGGCGCATCGTCACCGCGCCGACCTGCGGCGCGAGCGGCGTACTGCCTGCGGTGCTCTACTATGAGCAGCAGAAGCACGGATTCTCCGACCACGAGATCTGCCGCGCGCTCGCGACGGCGGGTATTATCGGCAACCTCGTCAAAACCAACGCCTCCATCAGCGGCGCAGAATGCGGCTGTCAGGCGGAGATCGGCACCGCCTGCTCGATGGCGGCCGCCGCGCTCGGTGAACTATTCAGCATGCAGCTCGGGCAGATCGAGTACGCCGCCGAGATCGCGCTCGAGCACCATCTCGGGCTGACCTGCGACCCGATCTACGGCCTCGTGCAGATCCCCTGCATCGAGCGCAACGCCGTCGCCGCGATGCGCGCCATCAACGCCGTCAGTCTCGCCAACTTCCTCACCAACAGCCGTAAGATCTCCTTTGACCTCGTGGTGCAGACGATGTACGAAACGGGGCGGGATCTCTCCCACCGCTATCGCGAGACCAGCGAGGGCGGCCTTGCCAAACTTTATGAATAAGAGGGTGTACCAATGAACCATCCTACCTGCCCCATCCTGTTTCTCGTTATCCCCTGCTACAATGAAGAAGCCGTACTGCCGCTGACCGCACCGCTGTTTTTCGACAAACTGCGCGCGCTTCAGGCGAGCGGCCGCATCCACGCGGACAGCCGCGTGCTGTTCGTCAACGACGGCAGCCGCGACGGCACGTGGGATATCATCACCTCCCTGACGGCGGATAACCCGCTCGCCGAGGGGATCAGCCTCTCGCGCAACCGCGGACACCAGAACGCCCTGCTCGCGGGGCTGATGGTCGCGCGCGAGCACGCCGACGTCACCGTCAGCATCGACTGCGACGGACAGGACGATATTAACGCCGTCGACGCGATGCTCGACGAATACGCCGCGGGCTGTGAGGTGGTATACGGCGTGCGCGCCGACCGCACGAGCGACACCGCCTTCAAACGCGGCACGGCGCAGCTGTTTTATAAGCTGATGAACCGCCTCGGAGCGGAGAGCGTGTACAACCACGCCGACTACCGCCTGCTCAGCCGCCGCGCGCTCGACGGGCTGGCGCAATTTGAAGAAGCTAACCTCTTTTTGCGCGGACTTATCCCGCTCGTCGGCTACCGCTCGGGCAGCGTCTACTACACCCGCACCGAACGCGTCGCGGGCAAGAGCCACTACCCGCTGCGCAAGATGCTGTCCCTCGCGGCAAACGGCATCACCAGCCTCTCGACGAAACCGCTGAAAATGATCACAGCGCTGGGTCTGGGCGTGTCCTTTATCAGTCTGGTGATGATCGTGTGGACGCTGACACGGCATTTCAGCGGCCTGACCATCAACGGCTGGAGCAGCACGATGTGCATCATCCTATTCCTCGGCGGCGTGCAGCTTTTGTGCGTCGGGGTGCTGGGCGAATACATCGGCAAGATCTACGCCGAGGTCAAGCGCCGCCCCCGCTACATCATCAGCGAGACGACGTTCGACGGGGAGGGGAAGGATTCATGACCTCTCTGTGGCAACGGCTGCGCGCGGTCATCGACGCAAAGCTACTCAAATTCCTGCTCGTCGGGGTGATCAACACCCTCGTCGGCAGCGCAATTATGTTTTGGCTGTATAATTTCGCGGGAGCCAGCTACTGGCTGTCCTCCGCGGCAAACTATATCCTCACCAGCATCCTGAGCTTTTTCCTTAACAAATATTTTACCTTCCGCTCACAGGGCAATTCCCTGCGCGAGATCCTGCGTTTCGCACTGAATATCGCGGTGTGCTACGGCATCGCCTACGGCATTGCCAAGCCGCTCGTCATCTGGGCGCTGTTCGCCGCCACCGACAAGGTGCGGGACAATGTCGCGATGCTCGTCGGTATGTGCCTGTTTACAGGGCTTAACTATCTCGGACAGCGATTTTTTGCCTTTGCCGAGAAGAAGAGCGATTGATGCCGCATACCTATCTACGAGGTGATTTTATGCGTAACCGCCGTCGCCGCCGCATATTACGGCGGCTACTGCTTTTTGCTCTGCTCGCGGTGTGCGCCACCGCGACGGCGCTGACCGCCCCCTCTCTGCGGGCGGCACGGCGGGTAAAGGTGCTGGAAAAAGCGACCGTTCCCGACTGGGTACAGGTCGCCTACATTGACAACGAAAATGCCCGCCACGGCACGCGGCTGGCGGATTTCACGGGGGTGGTCATCCACTACGTCGGCAACCCCGCCACCACCGCGATGGGCAATCGCAACTATTTTAACCAACCCACCACCGAGGTGGCGTCCCACTTCGTCGTCGGGCTTGACGGCGAGGTGGTGCAGTGCCTTCCGCTGCACGAGCGCTCGGTCGCGAGCAACAATCGCAACCGCGACACCATCTCCATCGAGGTATGCCACCCCGACGAGAGCGGGCAGTTCTCTGCCGCGACCTACGCCTCGCTTGTGCGGCTGACCGCGTGGCTGTGCAACCTCGGGGACCTCAACACCGACGATGTCATCCGTCACCACGATGTCACGAAAAAAGAATGTCCTCTGTACTATGTGCGGCATCCCGAGGCGTGGGAGAAGCTGCGTAACGACATCTCCGCTGCACGCAAGTGAAACGAAAAACCACCATTTTATCACCGACAAAAGTTGACAATTTTATTGACAATGACCCCCATACTGACTATAATATACCTATAAGTTATTATGCGTAATGTTTTTCTTACGCGCTCCCATCGTCTCTGTAACCGCACGGGCGGTTAAAATATAAACAAAACGGAGGAGTAAATCATGAAAAAGATTCTGGCACTGACCCTGGCAATTCTGATGATGTTCTCTCTGGTCGCTTGCGGCGGTGAGAACAAGGCGGACGACGATTTCAAAATCGGCTTCATCATGCTACACGATGAGAACTCGACCTACGACCTGAACTTCATCAACGCGGCGAAAGAGGTTCAGAAAGAACTTGGCCTGACCGACGAGCAGGTTATCATCGTCACCGGCATCCCCGAAGAGGGCGACGATTGCTACAACAAGGCTTGCGAGCTGGCTGAGGATGGCTGCGACATCGTGTTCGCTGACAGCTTTGGTCACGAGGACAACATGATCCTGGCCGCTAAGGACTATCCGGACGTGCAGTTCTGCCACGCGACCGGTACCAAGGCGCACACCGAAGGTGTGAAGAACTTCCACAACGCATTTGCTTCCATCTACGAGGGCCGTTATCTTGCCGGTATCGCGGCGGGCATGAAGCTCAACGAGATGATCGCGAACAACAAGATCACCGCTCAGCAGGCTAAGATCGGCTACGTCGGTGCCAAGCCCTATGCCGAAGTAAAGTCCGGTATGACCTCCTTCTATCTGGGCGCTCGCTCTGTCTGCCCCAGCGCCACCATCGACGTCAAGTACACCGATTCCTGGTACGACTATGACCTGGAGAAAGAGTATGCTAACCAGCTGATTCAGAACGGCTGCGTCCTCATCAGCCAGCACGCTGACTCGATGGGTGCTCCCGACGCCTGCGAGGCTGCCAAGGTTCCCAACGTTTCCTACAACGGCTCCACCGCGGCGGCTTGCCCCAACACTTTCCTCGTCTCCTCCCGCATCAACTGGGCTCCCTATTACAAGTTCATCATTGATTGCGTGAAGAACGGCAAGGAGATCCCCGCTGACTGGACCGGCTCTCTGGAGACCGGCTCTGTCGAGCTGTCTGCTCTGGGTACCGCTTGCGCCGCCGGCACTGCCGAGGCGATCGCCGCTGCGAAGCAGAAGCTCATCAACGGTCAGCTCGAAGTGTTCGCGACCAACACCTGGAAGAAGGGCGGCGCGGAGCTGACCAGCTACCTCGCGGATGTTGACAGCGACGCCGCCTTCACCGGCGACACCGAGGTCATCAAGGACGGTGCGTTCCTTGAGTCCGAGTATCGTTCCGCTCCTTACTTTGACATCGACATCGACGGTGTTACCACGAAGTAAGAGACCGACAACCCTATAGTAACAAAACCCGACAGGCGAGGCGGACCAGTTTCTGCCTCGCCTGTTGAGGTTGTTTTTGCTTTGAAAAGATATCGACCGGCGATATGTTTTGAGTGCAAAAGGAGGTACCGCGATGAAACAACAATCTGCGGCGGCTGTTCCCGCCATCGAACTGAAAGGGGTATCCAAGCGTTTCGGTAGCGTCGTCGCCAACAGCAATGTTAATCTCACCGTTTACAAAGGGGAGATCCTGTCCATTCTTGGTGAAAACGGCTCCGGTAAAACCACCCTGATGAATATGATCTCCGGCATCTATTTCCCGGATGAGGGGCAATTCTTCATCGACGGCGAGGAGGCGATCATCGCCTCGCCGAAGGACGCGTTCGACTACAAGATCGGTATGATCCACCAGCACTTTAAGCTCGTGGATGTATTCAGCGCGACCGAAAACATCGTGCTCGGCCTCAACGAGGCGGGCAAATACGATCTCGCCGCGGCGGAAAAGCGCGTCTCCGACATCTGCGAGCGCTACGGCTTCGAGATCGACCCGAAGAAGAATATCTACACGATGTCGGTGTCCGAAAAGCAGACCGTCGAGATCCTCAAGGTACTGTATCGCGGCGCAGATATTCTCATCCTCGATGAGCCCACCGCCGTGCTTACCCCGCAGGAAACGGACAAGCTATTTGCCGTCCTTCGCCGAATGCGGGACGACGGCAAGGCCATCATCATCATCACCCATAAGCTGCACGAGGTGCTATCGCTCTCCGACCGCGTGGCGGTGCTGCGCAAGGGCGAGTATATCGGCACGGTCAACACCGCCGAAACCAACGAAACGATTCTCACCGAGATGATGGTCGGCAAGAAGATCTCTCTCAACATCGCCCGAAGCGAACCTAAGAACCCGCAGGTTCGCATCGAAGTGCACCACATCAACTGCACCGATCGCCAAGGCGCGAAGGTGTTGGATGACGTGACCTTTGCGGCCAACGCCGGAGAAATCCTCGGCATCGCGGGCATCGCCGGCTCGGGACAGCGCGAACTGCTGGAGGCCATCGCCGGCCTGCAGAAGAGCGACAGCGGTGCCGTTCTCTATCACAACCCGAAAACCGGCAATGTGGATAATCTGCAAAACAAGACGCCGCTGCAGATCCGCGAGCTGGGTGTGCGCCTGTCCTTTGTGCCCGAGGACCGACTCGGTATGGGTCTGGTGGGCAACATGGACATCATCGACAATATGATGCTGCGCAGCTACCGTAAGGGCAAGGGCGCATTCCTTGAGCGCAAGGCCCCCCGCGACCTTGCCGAACATATCATTGAAGATCTGGAGGTCGTTACCCCCAGCGCCAACACGCCGGTGCGCCGTCTGTCGGGCGGCAACGTGCAGAAGGTACTGGTCGGTCGCGAGATCGCGGCGTCGCCCACCGTACTGATGGCGGCTTATCCCGTACGCGGACTGGACATCAACTCCTCCTACACGATCTACAACCTGCTCAACGAGCAAAAGGAGCGCGGCGTGGCGGTCGTCTTCGTCGGTGAAGACCTTGACGTGCTGCTCGAGCTTTGCGACCGCATACTGGTTATCGGCGGTGGCAAGGTGACCGGCATTGTCGACGGACGCACCGCCACCAAGGAGCAGGTTGGTCTGCTGATGACACAAACGAGCGGAGGTGAGCAGGCATGACACACAAGAAGCATCACGAGCCACTGATCCACATCACCAAGCGCGATCAAATGGTCTGGTGGAAAGCGTGGATGGTACGCGCTATCGCCATTCTGTCGGCACTGGTCGTCGCCGGCGCCGTCATCGTATTGCTCACAGGGCTTAACCCCTTGAGCGTGTACGCCGAGATGTTTGAAGGCAACTTCGGCACCCCGCGCAAATTCTGGATGCTGTTGCAGAACACGGCGATCCTGCTGTGCATCGGTCTGGCGGTCACCCCCGCGTTTAAGATGAAATTCTGGAACTGCGGCGCAGAAGGCCAGACGCTCGCGGGCTGTATGGCCGCGGCGGCGTGTATGATCTACATGGGCGGCTCCGCTCCGAGCTGGCTGATCATAGCGGTATCCTTCATCGCGGCGGTGCTTGCCGGTGCGCTATGGGGTGTTATCCCCGCCTTCTTCAAGGCGCGCTATAATACCAACGAGACCCTGTTCACGCTGATGATGAACTATGTGGCGATCAAGATCGTCGAGATTCTGCAGGTGCTGTGGGAAAACCCCAAAAACTCCGGCAACGTCGGCGTGATCAACCGCCAGACGGAGGCGGGATGGCTGCCGAGCCTGTTCGGTCAGCGGTATCTGCTCAACATCCTGATTGTCGCCGCGGTGTGCGTGCTCGTCCACATCTATCTGAAGCACAGCAAGCAAGGGTATGAGATATCGGTGGTCGGCGAAAGCCAGAACACCGCGCGCTACATCGGCATCGACGTCAAAAATGTCATTGTGCGTACCATGATCGTATCTGGTGCTATCTGCGGTCTGGTGGGCTTCCTGCTGGTCAACGGCACAGGCCACACCATCGGCCCCAACACGGTGGGCGGACAAGGCTTCACCGCTATGATGGTATCCTGGATGGCGAAGTTTAACCCCATCGCGATGGTGCTCACCACCGCACTGATCATCTTCCTGCAGCAGGGAGCGATCGCGATCGCGACCACCTTCCGTCTGCACGCCAGCCTCGCGGATATCGTAACGGGCATCATCCTGTTCTTTATCATCGGCTGCGAATTCTTCATCCAATATCAGATCCATTTCCGTCACAGCAAAAAGGAGGTGGCTGACAAATGAGAGACGTGCTGATTTTCCTGTGCAGCTTCATCGCCGTTGCCATCAAGCAAGGCACACCGCTGATTTTTGGCTCGACCGGTGAGATCCTGACTGAAAAATCCGGTAACCTCAACCTCGGCATTCCCGGCATTATGTATATGGGTGGTGTGTGCGGTGTTATCGGCGCCTTCTTTTACGAGAAATCGGTGGGAAGTGGCGAGCTTAACCCCTTCTTGGGCGTGCTGATCCCCTTTGTCGCTGCGCTGATCGGCGCCGGAGTGCTCGCCTTGCTGTACAGCTTCCTAACCATCACCCTGCGCGCAAACCAAAACGTCACCGGTCTGGCACTGACCACCTTCGGCGTCGGCATCGGTGACTTCTTCGGCGGCTCGCTGGCGCAGCTATTCGGCGAGGGCGGCTCGCTGTCGGTCAAGCGCTCAAGCTCTCTCTTCCGCGCGACCTTGCCCTTCGCAGAGGATTGGGGCGCGGTTGGTGAATTGCTGCTCTCCTACGGCTTTCTGGTGTATCTCGCCATCATCATTGCGCTGATTGCCGCGTTTGTGCTACAGCGCACCCGCGTCGGCCTCAACCTGCGTGCGGTGGGCGAAAACCCCGCTACGGCGGACGCTGCGGGCATTAACGTAACGCGTTACAAGTACGTCTCCACCATCGTCGGCGGTGCGATCGCGGGCCTGGGCGGCTTGTACTACATTATGGACTACGCCTACGGTACGTGGAGCGACGGTAGCTTCGGCGACCGCGGCTGGCTGGCGATCGCGCTGGTCATCTTTGCGCTGTGGCGTCCCAGGACCGCCATTCTCGGCTCCTTCTTGTTCGGTGCGCTGTACGTGCTCCCCGCCTATCTGAACTTCGGCGAGAACCGTATGGTGCAATACGCCGTCAAGATGCTCCCCTACATCGTGACACTGGTCGTACTCATCGTCACCAGCATGCGTAAGAAGCGCGAGCATCAGCCGCCGCAGAGCCTGGGGCTCCCCTACTTCCGCGAAGAGCGGTAGTTTACCATAGAAAAAGCAATCGCCCCTGCGAAGACGTTGTCTTCGCAGGGGCGATATTGTTTATTCGGTTGGTTTCTCCTCCGCAGAGGGTTGCTCGGCGGGGAGTTCTGCCGCTGTAGACTCGGGCGCCGTCTCAGGCGCTGCGCTCGGCTGCGCCTCGGTGGTCGGCTCAGCAGGCGACTGAGCAATCTCGCTTAAAAACTCGGTAAAGGTGTCCTCCCCTGCGTCAGCAGAGGTTTCTTCCGTGTCGGACGCAGACTTCTCGGTAGGGATGGTGATCACCGAGCGCTTTCGTGCAAAGTGGCGCTGGGCAAACCACAGCGCCGCGATGAGCGCCGCGCAAATAAGGCTGATCACTAAACCGATGGTCTGACCGGGGGCGTGGTATTTGAGCGCTACCGTGTGCTCGCCCGCAAGCAGCTCCACCGCCAGCATCGCACCATCCTTGCCATCGACATCTTTATCAACAGGGAAGGTGACCGCAGGCTTGCCGTCAACGGTAGCCGTCCAGCCTCTGTCGTAGGGGATGGACAGGAACAATGCGCCGTCCTCGGGAGCGGTTACCGTGCCCGCGAGCGAAGTCGCCGTACTCTCGGTAATAGTCAGACCGTGCACACGCACCGCCGCGGTGGCGCTCTCCAGCGCCGCGGCATCCATCCGCACAATGTGGATATTGCCCGACACCGCGCTTTCCGCCGAGATGGTCACCTCGACTGTCTGATCGGGCGATAACGTGCCGAGATCGATAACGTACGGCTCGTATGTGGTAACGTTCCAGTGATTCTGCTGTTCGCCGTCCGCCTTATACACTGCCACGCCAATGCTGTCCGCCGCACGGCAATCCACAAAGGCGAAATACTGTCCGCGCTGATCGATAACGCCGCTGTAATAGCCCTCGGTGATCTGCCCGCTCTTGACAAACGAGCTGCCGTAGATCGATGAGTTGTCGTCCTCCGGCTCGAGGTCAAGAGGATAATAGATCTCCGCCTCCGCGCCGAGAATCCCGCTGTACAACAGCTCCTGATTGTCAAACGGCGCGTAGTCTGCGCCCGCATAATCGCGAATAGCATCCGTCGCATAATAGCCAACGGGCAGCGCGGTGGTGTTCTCGTAAATGTAGCGCTCCTCCTCGCCCACCGCGAGCGAATCGATCAGTTTCAGCTGACTGTGCCCGCTGACCGAGAAGTCGAGGATGATGTACTTAAGCCCCAGCAGCGAATCCGACGGCGCGACAAAGCTGTGATAGAGATAGCTGTTGACGCCGTTGATGGCATAGCCGAGGTCCCCCATAAACAGAGTCGTGTCATAGGAGTTGCTCGACGCAAAAGTCGTAATGCCCTTGTAATGGTGTAGGGCGGTGTCCATACAGGTGCTGCGCGGCAGATACTCAATGCGAGCAAACTCGTCCCCCACCTGCTCGGCGATCGCCTGCGCCCGCTCGACCGCCACCGCGGTCGCCGCGGTCTTGTCGTTGTCTACGTAATTCTGCTGCAGGGTGAAATATTCGTTGCCGTCCATCGTATCCAGCGTGCTCGACGTACCGAAGAGCAGTTCCAGCGTTACCACACCGAGCAGCAACAGCCGCCCCGCGCGCACGGGCAGACGGCGCATAGCGCCGACCAGCAGCACGATCGCATAAACAACGAGCAGCAACAGATTGATGTACAGCAGCTCCGAATCGGGGGCTTTTTCGCCGCCGAACTTCTCCCACAGAATGAGATACGCGGCGCACGTGGTCAGGCTGCCTAGGATCTGCTTTGGCGTGATCTGTGCAAGGTGGGTCAGCGTCCGCACCGCCATCAGCAGCACCACAAAACACCCAAGGAAGGAAAAACGGTACGGCAGATCGTTGGGGGTGTGCAGACCGTGCCACACGAGGTCCCACTGATTGATTGTGCAGCTGACCAACATCACCGCGAGCAACAAGGTGTAGCAGATGCGGCGACGAAGCGGGATCGACTGCTGTGTCGCATAGATCGGCACGAGCAGCACCGCCACCACGCCGCAATACAGATTCGGCAGGTTGCCCGAGCGGATGGTCGGCGTCGCGCCGTAAAACATCCGCCCGAACACGTCGAACATCTCAAAGGTGGCCTTGAAATCAGGGAAGGCATCCCCCGCCGCCGAGGTGCGCCCGAGCGCGATGGCGGTCGGCAGCAGCAGCGCCATCACAAGACCGCCGCCAAGCAATGAACCGCCCGCGAACAGCCCCGTGGCGATCGCCCGCTCGCCGAGCGAGCGTTCCTCACGCAACTGCCAGACAATGAAATATAACACCAGAAACACGCACAGCATAAAGCCGATATAGTAGTTGCTGAACAGCGCGAGCGCCAGCGTCAGCACGTAGCCGAGCCACTTACGCTCGCGCAGCATCCGCTCAAAGCACATCACGACGATCGGCAGCAGCGCCACCACGTCCAGCCACATAATGTTCCAGGAATAGGCGAGCATATACAGCATCAGCGAATACATCACCGACACGACCACCACCGCGGCATTGCGCTTGCGGTAGATGTACTGCGCGCAGGCGGCAAAGGCCGCCGCGGCGAGCGCGTTCTTAAGCAGGGTGATGACCAGAATAGCCTCTGCGAGATGCGCTTCAGAGAAGAAGAGCAGCAGCAGATTCAGCGGACTGGCGAGATAATACGCAAAGCAGGGAATGAAATTCGCGCCAAGTCCGACGTGGAAGGAGTAGGTGAAATCCGCCCCCTCAATAAGCATATGCCGCAATTCGCTCATCAGCGGCGCGTACTGGTGGTGCATATCCACCATCAGGATAGACTTATCCCCTACAGGCCATACACCGAGATGCACGTACGCGAGCGCCATCAGCGCAAGACTAAGCCCTGCGGCGGCCAGCGGACACGCCCATACGCCTCGCGGATGGCTCTCCTCCATCGGCAGGCACGCCTTTACGCACAAAGCGCCGATCGCCGCCACCAGCGCACTGCCACCGACGGTGTACAGCGCCATCTGCAGGGTGTTGACCTGCCCCTCGACACCGCCATTCTCTTGTAGAAATGCGTGGCGCAGCCACAGAAAAACGACCAACCCCAACGCGAGAAACACCATCGCGAGCGAGCAAGCGCGGATGATGCAGCGGGAGGTGTTGTCGGTGCGTTGAATGCCTGTCATAATAATCTCCTTTCAGAGAAGAACTCACATACGGGTCTATTTTACCACACCCGCGCGCCGTTGACAAGGGCAGAAATGCAAAAAAGACCGTCCCGTGATTACGGGACGGTCTTTTGCGTTTTGTTGATCCTCGGCAGAATTACAGCAGCTCGATGATCGCCATCTCGGCAGCGTCGCCGCGGCGAGCGCCGGTCTTGATGATGCGGGTGTAACCGCCGTTGCGGTCCGCATACTTGGGCGCGATCTCATTGAACAGCTTGTTGGAAACTGCTTCTTTGGTCACGAAAGCAAACACCTGACGCTTGTTGGCGAGGGTGGGCTCTTTCGCGATGGTGATCATTTTCTCCGTCAGAGAACGCACTTCCTTCGCGCGGGTGACGGTGGTCTCGATCCGGCCGTTCTCCAGCAGGAACGTAACCATAGCACGCAGCATAGCCATACGAGAGGCAGTCGGTCTGCCTAACTTTCTGGTACCGGGCATGGAAATTCACTCCTTTTTCTAAATCATCACGGGGCGTTGAGTATCCACCGTGAATCGGGAATTATTCTTTGTCGTCGTGCAGGGCGAGGCCCAGCGACTCCAGCTTGTTGATAACTTCCTCCAGGGACTTGCGTCCGAGGTTGCGAACCTTCATCATATCGTCTTCGGTCTTGCTGATAAGATCCTCGACGGTGTTGATGCCGGCTCTCTTCAGGCAGTTGAACGAGCGGACGGAGAAGTCGAGCTCCTCGATCGTCATGCTCAGTACCGTCTGCTGCGCCTGATCATCCGACTTCACCAGAATGGGGCTGCCATCCAGCGCATCGCCGGACAGGTCGACAAACAGGTTGAGATGCTCGGTGAGCACCTTCGCGCCCAGAGACACCGCCTCCTGCGCGCTGATCACGCCGTTAGTCCAAACCTCCAGCGTCAGCTTGTCGTAGTCGGTGATCTGACCCACACGGGTGTTCTCCACGGTGTAGTTGACCTTCATCACGGGCGTGTAGATGGAATCCACCGGAATCACGCCGATAACGGGGTTCATTAGCTGCTTGTTGCGGTCGGCGGGCACATAGCCGCGACCCTTATCCAAGGTCAGCTCCATAAACAGGCGCGCACCCTCGCCCAGCGTGGCGATGTGCATATCGGGCACCAGGATCTCCACCTCGCTGTCGCACTTGATCGAGCCGGCGGTCACCTCGCAGGGACCTTCCGCTTCGATGTACACGACCTTCGGTCCCTCGCCGTTGATCTTGGCGATGAGGCCCTTTACGTTGAGGACGATCTCGGTGACATCTTCCTTGACGCCTTCAATGGTCGAAAACTCGTGGAGGATGCCGTCGATCTTGATAGAGGTAACTGCCACACCCGGAAGGGAAGACAGCAGTACGCGACGCAGGCTGTTGCCGATGGTGGTTCCGTATCCCCGCTCCAGAGGCTCCACGACAAACTTGCCATAGGTGCCGTTGGACGCCAGATCCAGCGCTTCAATGCGGGGCTTCTCGATTTCGATCATGCAAAAACCCTCCTTTGTAACTGGCATAGGGCGCATCGCACGCAGGCGAGTGCTGCCCTTGCCGTATAAATCTTTCGGTCAGACAGGATGTGTGCGACCCGATTAACGGGAGTACAACTCGACGATGAGCGTCTCTTCGATCGGCAGGTCGATATCCTCTCTCTTCGCCAGGGCGACGACCTTGGCTTCGGTCTTCTCTTTATTGGTCTCCAGCCACTGCGGAACCGGACGAGAGCCATTGGTCTCGATGATCGCCTTGAACTTGTCGAGAGAGCTGTGGCCCTCACGCAGAGCGACGACCATACCCGGCTTCACGAGGAAGGAGGGGATGTTCACGGTACGACCGTTAACGGAGAAGTGCTTGTGACCGACGAGCTGACGGGCTTCCGCACGGGAGCTCGCGAGGCCCATACGATAGACAACGTTGTCCAGACGGGACTCGAGCAGGGTGAGCAGGTTTTCACCGGTCGGGCCGGCCATCTTCTCCGCGAGAGCGAAGTAGTGGCGGAACTGACCTTCCAGCACACCGTAGTAGCGCTTAGCGAACTGCTTGGTACGCAGCTGTTTGCCGTATTCGGACGCCTTCTTGTTGCGCGCCTGGCCGTGCTGGCCGGGGGCATAGGAACGGCGGTCGATAGCGCACTTGCCGGTATAGCAACGTTCGCCCTTCAAAAACAGTTTCTGTCCTTCACGGCGGCAGAGTTTGCACACCGCACCAGTATATCTAGCCATTTGGTTACACCTCCAGTTGGATTAGACGCGTCTTCTCTTGGGAGGACGGCATCCGTTGTGGGGGACGGGGGTCACGTCTTTGATCATCGTGACCTCGAGTCCGGCGGCCTGCAGGGCGCGGATCGCGGCTTCACGGCCGGCACCGGGGCCCTTAACGTATACCTCAACGGTCTTCAGGCCATGCTCCATAGCGGCCTTAGCAGCGGTCTCGGCAGCGGTCTGAGCAGCGAAGGGAGTGGACTTGCGGGAACCGCGGAAGCCCAGCTCACCGGCGGAAGCCCAGGACAGAGCGTTACCCTGCAGATCGGTGACGGTGACAATAGTGTTATTGAACGTGGACTGGATATGCGCGGCGCCACGCTCAATGTTCTTGCGTTCTTTGCGGCGACGGGGAGCACCCTTGCGCGCAGTTGTTTTGGCAGCAGCCATTTACAATCCCTCCTGCTTACTTCTTCTTGTTGGCGATGGTCTTCTTCGGACCCTTGCGGGTACGCGCATTGGTCTTGGAGCGCTGGCCGCGCACCGGCAGACCCTTGCGGTGGCGAAGGCCACGGTAGCTACCGATCTCGATGAGGCGCTTGATATCAAACGCAACGTTACGGCGCAGGTCGCCCTCCACCGTGCAGTTGTGGTCGATGTACTCGCGCAGTTTGGAAACTTCGTCCTCGGTCAGATCCCGCACACGAGTGTCGGGGTTGATGCCGGTGGCTGCCAGAATATCCGTGGCAGTCTTACGGCCGATACCGAAGATGTAGGTCAAGCCGATCTCCACACGCTTATCGCGGGGCAGGTCGACACCAGCAATACGTGCCATAGTTAATCCTTCCTTTCCGTTGCGTCGGCATTAGCCCTGACGCTGCTTGTGCTTCGGATTTTCGCAGATGACCATCACGCGACCCTTGCGCTTGATGACCTTGCATTTTTCGCAGATTTTCTTCACAGAAGGTCTGACTTTCATAAAGAATACCTCCTTCCGCGTATTGACGCGGTTCGTTTGAACTTAGGGCTGTGAAACCCTGCTTACTTTGTTCGCCAAGTGATACGGCCCTTGGTCAGATCATAGGGGCTCATCTCGACGGTGACCTTGTCACCCGGCAGGATGCGGATGTAGTTCATACGCAGCTTACCGGAGATGTGCGCGAGGATCTTGTGGCCGTTGGCCAGCTCTACCTGAAAGGTCGCGTTGGGCAGTGCCTCAACAACGACGCCTTCCAATTCGATCACATCGTCTTTCGACATAGTTATTAACCTCCCTCAATGTGCGTGGCACTTGCGGCTGCCATATTTTGCAGCCACGGTTGTTTGTTACCGCAGCTTGCCTTCGGGGTCGGTCATAATGACGGGCCCGTTCGGCGTGATCGCTACCGTATGCTCGAAGTGCGCGGACAAACGGCCGTCTTTCGTCACCGTTGTCCAGCCGTCCCCGAGTATGCTCACCTCGTGGGTGCCGGCGTTGACCATTGGCTCAATGGCTAAGGTCATCCCGGGCAGCAGCTTAGGGCCGCGTCCGGGTGTACCGAAATTGGGTACGCTGGGATCTTCGTGTAGATCCGTGCCTACTCCGTGGCCGACAAACTGCCGTACCACCGAGTAACCACGCATCTCGACATACCGCTGTACCGCGGCGCCGATGTCGCCCACACGGTTGCCTGCCTGAGCGGCTTTGATGCCCTCGTACAGACTCTCGCGCGTGGCGTCCATCAACGCCTGTGCTTCCCGCGACACCTTGCCCGCCGCAAAGGTGGCAGCGTTGTCGCCGTTAAAGCCGTTTATCGCCGCGCCGCAATCAATGCTGACGATATCGCCCTCTTTGATCACGTAGCGGCCGGGTATGCCGTGGATGACGGTCGCGTTGACCGATATGCAGGCGCTCGCGGGAAATCCGCCGTAGCCGAGGAAGTTGGGCTTGGCTCCCATACTCTCGATATACTGACGAATGATGCGGTCAATTTCTCCGGTGGTGACACCGGGCTGTACCGCTTCGCCGCCGAGCTTTAGTGCTCTTGCCGAGATGACGCACGCCTCTCGCATGTGGGCGAGGTCTCGGCTGCTCTTGATGCTGATCATACGCTTAGGCCTTGAGCTGCTCGAGCGTCTTTTCCGCGATCTCTTGGATGTCCATCTGGCCATCCATCACCAGCAGCTTGCCGGCGGCGGCGTAATAGTCTCTGAGCGGCTCAGTCTGCGCGTGATACACACTCAAGCGCTCCTGCACGGTCTCGGGTTGGTCGTCCTTGCGCTGAACAAGGGTGCTGCCGCAACGGTCGCACACGCCGTCCACGTGAGGCTTTTTCGTCTCAATGTGGTAGGTGTTGCCGCAGTCGAGGCATACACGGCGACCCGATACACGTCGGGCGATGACCTCGTCGGGGACGTTAATGTCCACCACACGGTCGATAGTCACGCCCATACGGTCAAGTGCCTCGGCCTGAGGAATGGTGCGGGGAAAGCCGTCGAGGATAAAGCCGTTCTTGCAGTCGTCCTGACGCAGACGCTCATCGACGATACCGATGACCACCTCGTCGGGGACCAGCTGGCCCGCCTCGATGAAGGCCTTCGCTTTCAGCCCCATCTCAGTGCCGCTTTTCAGCGCTTCACGGATCATATTGCCCGTGGAAATAGTAGGAATGTTCAGGCGTTCGCAGAGGATCTCCGCCTGCGTGCCCTTGCCGGCGCCGGGGGCGCCTAACAAAATGAGGTTCATAGAGTTCTCCTTTTTTGACAGGTTGTGTGCCGACACCGACACCGCCGGCGTCGGCATAATCAACTCGTTACGTCAAGAGCTTAATCTAAGAAACCCTTGTAGTGACGCATCATCATCTGGCTCTCGATCTGCTGCACAGTCTCCAGCGCAACGCCGACCACGATCATCATCGACGTGCCGCCGATGGTCAGGCCCTGCACACCGCTGAATTTGCCGAACAGGCTCGGGAACAGTGCGATAACACCCAGGAACAGCGCACCGATGAAGGTGACTTTGTTCAGCACCCGCTTGATGTAGTCCGCGGTGGACTTGCCGGCGCGCTGGCCGGGGATGGCACCGCCGTTTTTACGCAGGTTGTTCGCCATCTCAGTGGGGTTATACTGAATGGTCACGTAGAAGAAGGCAAAGCCGATGATCATCAGGAAGTAGAGGATGATGTACAGCCAGCTGTCCTCACGGAAGGCGGAGAAGAACCAGCCCCAGAAGCCCTCTGTGGGGACCTTCGACATAAAGCTGGAGATGATCCCGGGCAGACCGAGGATCGACACCGCCAGAATGATGGGCATAACACCGGACATATTCACCTTGATCGGAATATAGGTGTTCTGACCGCCGTACATCTTACGACCAACGACCTTCTTGGCGTACTGTACCGGAATGCGGCGCTCGGCATCGCCCATAAAGACGATGAACGCGACCATCGCGAGGAACAGCACGATCACCAGAATCGCCTTGAGCATCCAGCCCAGACCGCTGGAATCGCCCGCCTGCAGAGCCTTGATACCCCAATCATAGAAGTAGGCCCACAGGTAGGTTGCCGCGCTCGGGATGCTGGACAGAATACCGGCGAACAGCAGAATCGAAATGCCGTTGCCGATGCCCTTCTCATTGATCTGCTCACCCAGCCACATCATCAGCGCCGAACCGGCGGTGAAGCAGAGGATGATCACGATCGCGGCAAACCACGCGCCGAAACCGGTCTCGGCCTCGAGCGCCAGCGCGCCGCGGTTGCGCGCGAGCAGATAGTAGGCAACCGCGAGGATCAGGCCGAGGATCACCGTCGTGTAACGGGTGATCTGGCCCAATTTCTTGCGGCCCGCCTCGCCGTCCTTCGCCAAACGCTCCAGATAGGGGATGGCGACCGTCAGCAGCTGAATAATGATGCTGGCGTTGATGTACGGCGTGATAGACAGGGCGAAGATGGAGCCGGTGGAGAAACCGCCGCCGGACATCATCATCAGGTAGTTGCTGGCACCGCCCATCGCATCACGCAGCGCCGCGCCGTCCACGAAGGGCACGGTCACGGCAGAGCCGATGCGGAAGATCAGAATGATAAAGACGGTAAACAGCATTTTTTTGCGGAGATCTTCGATTTTCCAGGCATTACGCAAGGTCTGAAACATCTCAGATCACCTCGGCCTTCCCGCCCGCTGCCTCGATCTTAGCCTTAGCGGACTCAGAGAACGCAGAGACCTTAACGGTCAGCGCCTTCTCGATCTTGCCGTTGCCAAGAACCTTGACACCGTAGGGGGCTTTGTTAATAATACCGGCGTTCAGCAGAGCTTCCGCGTCTACGACAGCACCCTCCTCGAAACGGTTGAGAGCCGCGAGGTTGATGATGGTGTAGGGAGTCGCGAAAATGTTGTTGAAGCCTCTCTTGGGAATACGACGCTGCAAAGGCATCTGGCCGCCTTCGAAGCCGATCTGCAGTCCGCGACCGGCGCGTGCCTTCTGACCTTTGTGACCTTTACCGGCGGTCTTGCCCTGACCCGAACCGTGGCCGCGACCAATGCGCTTGGCCTCACGAACGGAGCCGGGAGCCGGAGAAAGCTCATGAAGTTTCATATTGTGCACCTCCTTGCTCGATTTGCTTACGCGTTAGTTACCTCGACGAGGTGAATGATCTTGGTGATCTTACCCTTGGTGGCGGCGTTGTCCGGCTGGACAGTGACGTCACCGATCTTGTGGAGGCCCAGGGCTTCAGCCGTAGCGATCTGGTCCTTCTTAGAACCGATCAGGCTCTTCACCAGTTTGACCTGAACGGTCGCAACCTTAGCTTTTTTCGTAGCCATAATTCAGTTCCTCCTTAACCCACGATTTCCTGCGCCGTCTTGCCGCGGGAGGCAGCAGCCTCCTCCGCGGTACGCAGCTGCATCAGACCCGCCATAGCGGCGCTGACGACGTTGCAGGGATTGTTCGAGCGCAGAGCCTTGGTACGGATATCCTTGATACCGGCAGCTTCCACGACCGCACGGACAGCACCGCCGGCGATAACGCCGGTACCGGGGGCGGCGGGCTTCATCAGAACCTCGCCGGCGCCGAACTTGCCGATGACTTCGTGCGGAATGGTGGTGCCCTTCAGGGAAATCTTCACCAGATGCTTCTTGGCATCCTCGATGCCCTTGCGGATAGCATCCGGAACTTCGCCCGCTTTACCGGTGCCGAAGCCCACGGTGCCCTTGCCATCGCCCACGACGACCAGCGCCGCGAATTTCATCACGCGGCCGCCCTTGACGGTCTTGCTGACGCGGTTGATGGCAACCACGGTTTCTTTGTACTCGTTATCGATTACTTCTCTTCTGGCCAAAGTATATTCCTCCCTTTCCTTAGAACTTGAGGCCGCCCTCACGGGCGCCTTCGGCCAGCTCTTGCACACGGCCGTGGTAGACATAGCCGCCGCGGTCGAACACGACCTCGGTGATACCCTTTTCAGCGGCGCGTTTTGCGATCAGCTCGCCGACCTTACGGGCGGCAGCCTTGTTGCCACCGGTCATACCGAAATCCTTCTCGTTAGAGGAGGCGGCAGCCAGTGTTACTCCCTTGACATCATCGATCACCTGGGCGTAGATGTGGTTGAGGGAGCGATATACATCAAGGCGGGGACGCTCAGCAGTGCCGCTGATCTTACCGCGGACACGCTTGTGGCGATGCAGACGAGCTGCATTGCTGTCTTTCTTGCTCACCATAGTTGTTTCACTCCTTCTTTACTTCTTGCCCTTACCGCCGGCCTTACCTTCCTTGCGGCGGATGTGCTCAGTGGTGTACTTGATACCCTTGCCCTTATACGGCTCGGGCGGACGCTTCTCGCGGACTTCGGCAGC
Organism: Clostridiaceae bacterium; assembly: GCA_904501705.1. GTDB lineage: Bacteria > Bacillota > Clostridia > Oscillospirales > Acutalibacteraceae > UBA5905. Next base: position 24,243 of record CAJGCA010000016.1, read on the forward strand.
AAACTGGCCAACCAGCTGCTTATCCATGCCGGAGATGACGATCTGGTTGGGACCGGGAGCCTCGATGGTGATACCGGGGATCTCGGACACGATGACCTGATGGCTGTAGCCCAGGTTCATCACCAGGTTGGAACCCTGCTTCTGCACACGGTAACCAACGCCGTTGACCTCGAGCTCCTTCTTGAAGCCCTCGGTGACACCGATGACCATGTTGTTGATCAGGGTGCGGGTCAGACCATGCAGAGAACGGTTCTCTTTATCGTCGTTGGGACGGGTGACGAGCACCTCGTTGCCGGCAACCTCAACGGTCATGGCGGTGTTGTACTTCTGGGTCAGGGTGCCCTTCGGGCCCTTAACGGTGACAACGCCGTCCGCCGCTTTGACTTCGACGCCGGCGGGGATAGCGATCGGCTTACGACCAATTCTAGACATATTCTTCTACCCCCTTACCAAATGAACGCCAGGACTTCGCCGCCCACGTTCGCTGCGCGCGCTGCCTTGTCGGTCATAACGCCCTTGGAAGTGGAAACGATCGCGGTGCCGATGCCCTTCATGACCTTCGGCATGTCCTCGCTGCTGGAATAGATGCGCAGGCCGGGCTTAGACACACGACGCAGACCCATCAGGACGGGCGTACGAGACGCACCCTGATATTTCAGCGCAATGCGGATGATGCCCTGCTTGCCATCTTCGATAACTTTGAACTCTTTGACATATCCCTCGTCAACAAGAATCTGGGCAATAGCCTTCTTCATGTTGGAAGCGGGGATATCCACCGTCTCATGCTTCGCAGAATTCGCGTTGCGGATTCGGGTCAGCATATCGGCGATAGTATCAGAAATTTGCATAACCTCTACCTCCTTATAAATGGTTGCTATTGCGGAACTTACCAGCTAGCCTTCTTCACGCCCGGGATCTCGCCCTTGTAGGCCAGCTCACGGAAGCAAATACGGCAGATGCCATACCGACGCAGGTACGCGTGCGGACGGCCGCAGATCTTGCAGCGGTTGTACGCGCGGGTGGAGAACTTCGGCGCCTTCTGCTGCTTTAACTTCATCGATGTTTTCGCCATAACAATTCTCCCTCCTTATTTCGCGAACGGAGCGCCCATCAGAGTGAGCAGCTCACGCGCTTCTTCGTCGGTGGTGGCGGTGGTGACAAAGCACAGGTCCATGCCGCGCACCTTGTCGATCTTATCGTAGTCGATCTCAGGGAAGATCAACTGCTCCTTGAGGCCCATGTTGTAGTTGCCACGGCCATCGAAGGAGTTCGCGTTGATACCGCGGAAGTCGCGGACGCGGGGCAGAGCCACGTTGAACAGGCGGTCGACGAACTCGTACATACGCTCGCCGCGCAGGGTAACCTTCGCGCCGATGTTCATGCCCTCACGGAGCTTAAAGTTCGCGACGGACTTGCGCGCCTTGCAGACGACGGGGCGCTGACCGGTGATCGCAGACAGGTCGTTGATGATGGCATCGATGACCTTCGCGTTATCACGGGCTTCGCCGCAGCCGACGTTGATGACGACCTTGTCCAGCTTCGGGATCTGCATTACGCTCTTGTACCCGAACTTTTTCATCAGGGCAGGAGCGATCTCGCTTTTATACGTTTCTTTTAATCTAGCCATTTCGCTTCTTTCCCTCCTTACAGTTCTTCGCCGCACTTCTTGCAGATGCGGACAGAGCGCTCTTTACCGGCAGCGTTCTGCACTTTCTTGTGCGCAACGCGGGTAGCCTTTTTGCAGGCGGGGCAGACCACCTGAACCTTAGACGCGTACATCGCGCCCTCAGCCTCGATGATGCCGCCGGGATCGCCGGCCTTGCGGGGCTTCACATGCTTCTTAATCATGTTCTGGCCCTCGACGATGACTTTGCCCTCTTTGGGGCTGACAGCCAGGACTTTGCCCTGCTTGCCTTTGTCGTCACCGCTGATGATCAGGACGGTATCGTCCTTTTTCACATGCAGTTTGTTACTCAATTTCGACACCTCCATTACAGTACTTCGGGAGCGAGGGACAGGATCTTCAGATAATCCTTGTCACGCAGCTCACGGGCCACAGGCCCAAAGATACGGGTGCCGCGGGGTGTCTTATCATCACGGATAATGACCGCCGCGTTCTCATCGAAACGGATGTAGGTACCATCCGCACGACGAACACCCTTCACGGAACGGACGATAACGGCTTTCACCACATCGCCCTTCTTCACGACGCCGCCGGGAGCCGCTTTCTTAACGGAAGCGACGACCACGTCGCCGATGTTGGCATACCTCCGACCGGAACCACCCAGAACGCGAATGCACATCAGTTCTTTCGCGCCGGTGTTATCGGCTACTTTGAGGTAGGTTTGCTGTTGAACCACAGTTTTTCCTCCTTTCAAGGAGCACCATTTTTATCACACCAACCCCGCTGACCCTAGCAAAAAGCTATGCCACGAGACGGTATGCGGTGCAACTGACACAATTATTTCGCTTTCTCGATGATATTGGTGACGCGCCAGCACTTGTCCTTGGACAGATGACGGGTCTCCATAACCTCCACGCGGTCGCCCACGCGGCATTCGTTGTTCTCGTCGTGCGCTTTCAGCTTCACGGTGCGCTTGACGATCTTCTTGTAGAGGGGATGACGCACGTTGTCGGCGATCGCGATGACGACGGTCTTATCCATCTTGTCGCTCACGACGGTGCCCACACGGGTCTTTCTCAGATTGCGTTCGCTCACAATAACTCCTCCTTCCGTTACGCCTGAGCCTTCAGCTCGCGCTCGCGGATGATCGTCTTAACAACGGCGATCTCCTTACGCACGGCCTTCAGGCGCATCGGATTATCCAACTGGTTGATCGCGTGCTGGAACCGCAGGTTGAACAGATCCTTCTTCAGATCGTCGAGCTTCTCAGCCAGTTCCACGTCGTTCATCTCACGGATCTTTTCCATTTCGCTAGCTTTCATTACTGCTCGACCTCCGTTTCTTCCTTACGGACAAATTTGCACTTGATGGGCAGCTTGTTGGCAGCCAGACGCAGAGCCTCACGGGCAACGTCCTCGGCTACGCCGGCCATCTCGAACATAATGCGGCCGGGCTTGACCACGGCCACCCAGTACTCGGGAGAACCTTTACCGGAACCCATGCGGGTCTCGGCGGGCTTTTCCGTGATGGGCTTATCGGGGAAAATCTTGATCCAGGTCTTACCGCCACGCTTGGTGTAACGCGTCATAGCGATACGGGCAGCCTCGATCTGACGGGAGGTGATCCACGCGGGCTCGAGAGCCTGCAGACCAAACTCACCGTAGGTGACCTTGTTGCCGCTGAGGGCCTTACCGGTCAGACGGCCGCGATGAACGCGACGATATTTTACTCTCTTGGGTAACAGCATTACTTGCGGCCTCCTTCCCGACGGGGTTTGGCAGCGCCGACGAGAACCTCACCGCGATACAGCCAGACCTTGATACCGATCTTGCCGTAGGTGGTGTTCGCCTCAGCGAAGCCATAGTCGATGTCCGCACGCAGGGTCTGCAGCGGAATGGTGCCCTCATGATACTGCTCATTACGGGCAATTTCCGCGCCGCCCAGACGGCCGGAGCACTTAACCTTGATACCC
>CAJGCA010000017.1 GCA_904501705.1 Clostridiaceae bacterium
ATTTCGGCGCGCTTGCTGACGACATCCTCGCGACTCACATCGGTGACGGCGCAGGCGCACCGCAGAAATTCGAGTTTATTGTACCGTGCCCACGACACGATATCCTTTTCGTGTACAAGGTAGAGCGGACGGATAAGCTCCATTCCTTCGAAGTTCGTCGAGTGGATCTTCGGCATCATCGTGCGCATCTGTGCGCCGTAGAGCATACTCATCAGGATTGTCTCAATGACGTCGTCAAAGTGATGCCCGAGCGCAATTTTGTTACAGCCGAGTTCGCGAGCGAATTTATATAGGTAGCCGCGCCGCATCCGTGCGCACAGATAACAAGGGGTGCCGTCCGTCTGCTTTTCCACCACCGAGAAGATGGGGGAGTCAAAGAAATGCGCGTTCAGCCCTAATAATTGCAGATTTTCTTCAATGCGACGGCGATTTTCGGGTTGATAGCCGGGGTCCATCACCAGATATTCCAACTCGAACGGCACTTCGCTGCCGTGGCGCTGTAATTCCTGCAGGCATTTCGCCAGCAGCACAGAATCCTTGCCGCCCGAGATACACACCGCGATGCGGTCGCCCGACTCAATCATTTTATAGTCTTTTAATCCACCGATAAACGGGTTCCAGATCGTCTTGCGATACTTCTTGATAATGCTGCGTTCGATCTCCTGACAACGGTCCATATCAGCCACCCCGTTTCAGGATATGCTTAGCGCTGTTAAGAAGCGGACGGAAATGCAGTAGGATCAGCACCGCAGACAATGCCGCCTCGATCGGGATCCAGCAGGGGATCTCCGCGATCATAATCACGCACTGCGCGATGAGTACCGCCATACTGATGCCAAAGCGGGGCAGATCCCAGTCGATGGGAATATAGCGGCGGGTCTTAAACGCCCGCAGCAGGAACACAAAGGCGTAGCTTGCCGCCGTCGAGATCGCCGCGCCCTGCACGCCGAACGCGCGGATGAGGAAGAAGTTGCCGATGACGTTGAAGATCGTGCCGAGCAGGGTGTCGATCAGCGCGTGGTTGCTTTTCTTCTCTACCACGTAGATGGTGCCGAGAAAGGTGACGAAGCAGGACAGCGCCGTTGACAGGATGAGGGTGGGCATATACTGCCACGAGAGATAGAAGCTGTCCGCGACTAGGATGCGCGTAATGACCTTCGCGAACACGATGAGCAGTGACCCGCATACGAAGATGAGCGACTGATACATCTTGAAGATGTTGGAGAAGAACTTTTGCTGTTCAAGGCGGCTCTTTTCGGTGAGCACCGACATCTGCCACGCATCCATAAAGATGCCGCTGATGAGGATGAGCAGGTTGGGGATCTTATACGACACCGCGTAGAGACCGTTTGCCGCCTCGTCGATCATATAGGCGACCATATAGCGGTCGGACACGTCCGTCACCCACCACAGTGCAGTGGTCGGGATGAGCGGGATGGAGTATTTGAGCATCGCGCGGGTAATGTCTTTTTTGATCTGCGCGGGACGGATATAGCGGTGAAGCTTTGCAAAGAGGAAGAGCAGCAGCGTGCAGATGGCATCCGACAGGATGATGGCAAGCAGATAGCCCACCACACCGATCTTCCACACCGCGAGGAAGAGAATATCCAGCAGCAGGGTGATCGCCGTGCCGATGACGCTGCATATTGCGAACAGACGCACTTTCTGCAGCGTTTTGACAAAGTAGGCGAACAGATAGTGCAGCATTGAGGTGAACACGAACACATAGATCCACAGCGTATAGTCGCCGAGGCTGGGGATGGTCGCGATGAGCGGCGCAAACAGCAGAAACACCCCGAAACCGATGAGGTCTACCGCCAGTCCCGTTGACAGCACGGTGCGGCGGTCGGTTTCTCCGTCCATACCGAAGCGCAGCACGGCGGTGTTCATACCCAACGACACCATCGGGATGAGCAGGTTCGCCGCCTGCACAAGCAGGTCGACGATGCCGTACTCGCCGTTGGTGAGAAAGCTGGTATACAGCGGCATTAACAGGATGGTCAGCACCTTGGAGCTGAAGGTGCCGATACCCAATATAAGCGTGTTGGAAAAAAGCTTTTTGTAACGGTCGGTCTTCGCCACGGTGCTCACCTCGCTTTTTTTCTGTATTATTTCCTATAATAGCACATTATTTCATTTGTGGCAAGTCCGTCTTGACAAAATACCGCTATGTCCGTACAATGGTAACAGATCATGGGCAGGAGAGATGGATATGGGCTTGTTTTCGCGTAAAAAGAAACGCACCGACAGCGCTGCGGAACGTATCGACGGTCGCGAGCTGTTGTATGTCGTGCGCCGCTATATGGACGGCGAAGGGAACCCGAAAGAAGACGGCCTCGGCCATGGAGGTCGCATTGACACCGCTAACGGGCACGTCATCATCACCTGCGGGGATAAAGAGGTGTTCGTCAATGACGATGTGACCTCGGTGGAGTGCGGGGAGCTGATGTCGCTTGGTGGCGCGATCTTCACAGGCTATAACGAGATCATCGGCAAGGAGGACACCATCATTGCCTATTACCAAAGTAAATTCAGACAGTGAAAAACGCCGACGACAGTCGGCGCTTTTTTATAGTATCTTATTTAATTCCAAATCAACAATTTCGTCAAAGGAATCGTCCATCCCGCAGCACACCGCAACTGCGATCGCCGGCTCTGCAGCGAACACAAATTCTCTCCAACAGCATCGGTTATCCTCGTCCCACCCGTCCGCGGGGCAGGGAACGGTGAAGCTGCTCGGTGGCAGCACCAGTCCGAAGCCCGTGAACTTGCAGTAGGCTTCCTTCTTTGCCCACAAGGTGGCAAACCGCCCATCGGGGTCCTCGGCGAGCCATACACGCTCGGAGTCAGTGAACCACCGCTCGGCGATCTTGTCACGGCAAGAGGTGCGCTCCTGCGCGTCTAAGCCGACCTCGCTGTCTGCCACCGCGCAGAATACCCAATCGCCGCTGTGCGAGAGGTTAAAATAGGGCACGCCCTCGCCGATGAGATACGGTTTGCCGCGTGAGCCGTGGGTGAGAGCGGGCGGTTGCTCGTCGCGTCCGAACAAGTAGGTGAGCAGTAGCCCCGCTGCGGCGCATTGCGCCCGCTTTTGTTTATCCTGCAGGCGCTCGACCCGCGCGCGTCTTGCGGCATCCAGTTTTGCCAGCGCGTCGTTGAGCTGCTTGTCATTCGTCAGCGCCGCACAGCATACCGTGTAGAGCTTAACCATTCGCTCACCCTCCTTTTTTCGTTTTGGCTATTGTACCATAAACCTGCAAATTCTGTCAATTTTCATTGACGCGGGGCGGCGATTTATGCTAAAATAAACCCATCATCTTTTCAAGGAGTAACCTATGGATATCCTCACTCAATTAACCGGTGAATTTCACCTGAAGATCCAGCAGGTCGAGAGCGTTATCAGCTTGCTCGATGACGGCAACACCATCCCGTTTATCGCCCGCTACCGCAAGGAGCAGACGGGCTCGCTGGACGATCAGGTGCTGCGCGAACTGTCCGAGCGCCTGACCTATCTGCGCAACCTCAACGAAACGCGCGAAAAATACCGCGCGACCATTGAGGAGCAGGGCGCGCTGACCGAGGAATTGGCGGCGGCACTCGACCGTGCAGTGACTATGACGGAGCTTGACGACCTCTATCGCCCATATCGCCCGAAACGCCGCACACGTGCGACGGTCGCGAAAGAGCGGGGGCTCGAGCTGCTCGCGCAGATACTGTACGCGCAGGAGCCGAACGGGGAAGATCCTCTTATCGCCGCTGCGTCGTATATCACCGAGGACGTTCCCACCGTCGAGGATGCGCTCGCGGGTGCACGGGACATCATTGCTGAGATGGTTGCCGACGACCCCGCTGTGCGAAAGCGCCTGCGCGTGGTTTGTATGGCGAACGGCTATCTGACCTCTGCCGCGGCGAAGGAGGAGGACAGCGTCTATGCAAACTATTACGAATTCCGCGAACCGCTGAATAAAGTTCCCGGTCATCGCGTGCTGGCGATCAACCGCGGTGAGCGTGAGGAGTTTCTCAAGGTTAAGGTGGAGTTTGATTCTGCCCACGCGCTGCGCATCATCTTCTCGGAGCATCTTAAGGCGGATTGCCCCTCAACCGAGCAGGTGCGTCTCGCGGCGGAGGACTCCTATGATCGCTTGATCTTCCCCTCGCTTGAGCGCGAGATGCGTAATGCCCTTTCCGATGCGGCGAGCGAAGCGGCGATCAAGGTGTTTTCTTCTAACCTGCGTCAGCTGCTGATGCAGCCGCCAGTCAAGGGTAAGGTCACGCTCGGTCTTGATCCCGGTTATCAGCACGGCTGTAAGACGGCGGTCATCGACGCGACGGGTAAGGTGCTGGACACCGGCATCGTCTATCCCGTGCCGCAGTTTAAGCGTATGGAGCAGGCGAAGCAGATCATCACCGGCTTTATCCGTCACCATGGGGTGGAGGTCATCGCCATTGGCAACGGCACTGCCTCGCACGAGACCGAGGTGTTTGTCGCCGATCTTATCCGTGAGCAGAATTTGAGCGGGGTCGCCTATATGGTGGTTAGTGAGGCGGGCGCGTCGGTGTATTCTGCGTCGAAATTGGCAGCGCAGGAATTTCCGGATTACGACGTCAATCTCCGTTCGGCGGTGTCTATTGCCCGCCGTATGCAGGATCCGCTCGCGGAGCTAGTTAAGATCGACCCGAAAGCGATCGGCGTTGGGCAGTATCAGCACGATCTGCCACAGGCGAAGCTGACCGAGGCGCTCGACGGCGTGGTGGAATCCTGCGTCAACGCCGTCGGTGTTGACCTCAACACGGCGTCTGCGCCGCTGCTTGAGCAGGTCGCGGGCATCAACGCCACCGTGGCGAAAAATATCGTCGCCTACCGCGAGGAGAACGGTACGTTCACCTCCCGCGCGGCGCTCAAGAAGGTCCCGAAGCTTGGGCCGAAGGCGTTCGAGCAGTGCGCGGGCTTCCTGCGTGTGCCGGAGAGTAAAAATCTGCTCGACCACACCGCGGTTCATCCTGAGAGCTACGAGGTGGCGAAGGGGCTGCTGGACATCTGCGGCGTGACGGTGAAGGAGCTGTCGGGTCTGCAGGCAAAGGTGGACGAGATCGGGCTTACCGAGCTTGCGAAGCGGCTGAATGTCGGCGAGCCGACGCTCACCGACATTATCGCCGAGCTGCTGCATCCCGGTCGTGACCCGCGTGATGAGCTGCCCAAACCGCTGTTGCGCACCGACATCGTCGGTATTGAAGCGTTGAAAGCGGGAATGGAGCTCAAGGGCACGGTGCGCAACGTCGTCGATTTCGGCGCATTTGTGGACATCGGCGTGCACCAGGATGGTCTTGTGCACATCTCGCAGATTACCAACCGCTTTATTAAGCATCCGTCCGAGGTGCTGAAGGTTGGCGACATCGTACAGGTGTGGGTGCTCGCCGTCGACGTGCAAAAGAAGCGTATCAGTCTGACGATGCGTCAGCCGAAAGAGCAATAATTATTCTTGACAATCGCACACAAACAGGGTATGATATAGGGCGGATTAACCTTCCGCCCTTATAACACGCCGCTGTGGTGGAATAGGCAGACACAAGGGACTTAAAATCCCTCGGTAGCAATACCGTACCGGTTCGACCCCGGTCAGCGGCACCAAAATGGGAGCGACGCCCACAGGCCGTTGCTCCTATTTTACTTGATTTTCTCTCAGTTTCGTGTATAATCGTGTATAATAGTTTTGAAGAACATTTCTACAAGAACTTATCGGTAAGGAGCATGACGATGATCCATTCTTTCTTATTGATCGGACAATCCAATATGGCAGGGCGCGGATCTCTTGCCGATGCGCACGAGTTGGATAACAGTCGCTTGTGGGTGCTGCGCAACGGCCGTTGGCAGCGGCTATACCGTCCCGTGAACGGTGATCGCGTGTTCTCGGGCGTGTGTCTCGCGGAGAGCTTCGCCGAGGCGTATGCGAAGAAATACGATGTCGATGTGGGGCTGATTCCCTGCGCGGACGGCGGCACGAGCCTTAACCAGTGGCGCGTCGGTGGCTTGCTGTACGACCACGCGATCGCACAGGCACGGCTCGCCCAGCGCACCTCGACCATCGCGGGCGTGCTGTGGCATCAGGGTGAGTCGGATTGTCATGATGATCGGTATCCTACTTATGCTGAGCGGTTTCAGTTGATTCTGGACGGCTTTCGCCGCGATCTTGATTTGTATGACGTGCCGTTTCTACTTGGTGGTTTAGGGGAGTTCCTCGCAAACTGTGCCGCGTATCCGGAAACTGCAAATTACCCGTATGTCAATGAGGCGCTGCGCCGCGTAGCACAAGATAACGACCGCGTCGGTTTCGTTTCGGCCCAAGGGCTTGGCGCCAATCCTGACAATCTGCATTTCAGCGCCGCGGCGTTGCACGATTTTGGCCTGCGGTATTTCAACGAGTTAGAGAAGCACCGCGATCCCGATAAGGTGTTCGTCGAAAAATGCGCGATGGACGACGCTGTGCGTTCAGAAATGGAATTGTTATAATAAAAGGAGCACCGCTGCGGCGGTGCCCTTTTTGTCTGTATGCCAATTTCTATTGACGAAATTTCACTTGCCATCGAATGGGTTTTATGATAAAATACAATAAAAAACCAAAAACGCAACAGGTGGTTGCGGTAAAGTTCAAACGAAAGTTGCTTGTTATGCAAAAATAGATTTGCTAATATAGAATAGCAAGATCTTATTTGGTATATTCTTTTAGTATGCTGACAATAGAGAGGAGCCTATCAATGACGATTGGTGAGAAGATTACACGGCTGCGTACGGCGGCCGGTATTTCGCAGGAGCAGTTGGCAGAGAAGATCTCGGTGTCCCGTCAGTCCGTTTCCAAGTGGGAGATGGATCAGGCGTTGCCGCAGATCGATAAAGTACTGCAGCTTTGCGAGCTGTTTGATATCTCGGCAGATGAATTGTTGCAGGATAAGATTGCGATCAAGCCTGAGGTGGCGGGAGAGCCGCGCAAGAATAAGTATTTTGGCACCGACGGCTTTCGCGGAGAAGCAAACCTCAATCTGACCTCAATGCACGCTTATAAGATCGGCCGTTTTCTCGGCTGGTATTACGGCTCAGCGCTGTCCGGCTGTGCGAAGGCGGGTTATCGTCCGCGCATCGTCATCGGTAAGGACACTCGTCGCTCGAGCTATATGCTGGAGTATTCGCTCGTTGCGGGCATCACCGCTTCGGGCGCGGATGCCTATATGCTGCACGTGACTACTACACCGAGCGTGTCCTATGTTACGCGGCAGGATGAGTTTGACTGCGGTATTATGATTACTGCGTCGCACAACCCATATTATGACAACGGCATCAAGATCATTAACCGCTACGGCGAGAAGCTCGACGACGCGACGACGCTGCTTATTGAGGCGTATATCGACGGCGATATGAAGGCACTGGGCGTTTCCACGCCTGATCTGCCGCTCGCGTGCCGTGAGCGCATCGGTTGCATCGTCGACTATGTTGCGGGCCGTAACCGCTATGTGGCTTATCTCATTTCGGTCGCGTCGAATTCGTATAAGAATCTGCGCATCGGTCTCGATTGTGCGAACGGCGCGTCGTGGATGATTGCCCGCGCGGTGTTTGGCGCGTTGGGTGCGCAGACGCTGGTCGTTGGCGCGGAGCCCGACGGGTTGAACGTCAACGAAAACTGCGGATCGACCCACATTGAGAACCTTTGCAAGCTCGTTAAGGAGCAGCATCTGGACGTCGGCTTTGCCTTTGACGGCGACTGCGATCGTTGCATCGCGGTGGACGAGAACGGTAATGTGGTTGACGGCGACGCGATGATGTATATTCTGGGCAAGCGGCTTAAATCCCGCGGTATGCTCAATAAAGATACCGTCGTGGCGACCGTGATGTCCAACAGCGGCTTTGTCAACAGCCTCGTCGAAGCGGGGATGAAGTGTGCGCAGACCAAGGTTGGCGACCGTTTCGTGTACGAGTGTATGCAAGATAACGACTACAGCCTCGGCGGCGAGCAGTCTGGTCACATCATTCTCAAGAAGTATGCTACGACGGGCGACGGCCTATTGACCGCGATCATGCTCGCGGAGGAGCTGTGCGACACTAAGTCGACGCTCGCCAAGCTCGCCGAGCCTGTACAGTTGTATCCGCAGTATATGATCAACATCCGCGTTAAGGATAAGGCCTCTGCGCTGGCGGATAAGGGAGTACTCGCCGAGAAGGAAGCAGTGGAGAAGCTTATCGACGGCAAGGGACGCGTTCTGCTGCGCCAGAGCGGCACCGAGCCGGTCATCCGCGTAATGGTGGAGAGCGAGACGCAGGAATCCTGTGTTGCATTCGCCGAGCGCATCGCCGCCAAGGTGATTGAAGGAGGTCACAGCGTTGAATAAGTGTGTGAAAACAGCGGAATTGTTCGACTGCCAAGTGCCGTACCTCAAGGAGCTGTTCGCCGAGGCGGAATACCCGTGGGAGATGCTGCCGAAGATCAAGGCGCACATCCTCGCACTCATCGAGCAAGGTATCGCCGGCTACACGCTCATTGCCGAAGGCGTGCTGGTGGGGGAGAACGTGAAGATCTATCCCACCGCCACCATTGAAGCCCCTGCTATCATCGGCTCGGGCACCGAGGTGCGACCAGGCGCGTTTATCCGCGGCAATGTCATCACGGGCGAAAACTGCGTCATTGGCAACTCCTCGGAGCTCAAAAACTGCATCCTGCTTGATAAGGTTCAAGTGCCGCATTATAACTACGTTGGCGATTCGGTGCTCGGTAATCACGCGCATATGGGTGCGGGCTCCATCTGCTCGAATTTGAAAGCAGACGGCAAGCCCGTGGTCATCCACGGCGACAAGGATTACGAAACCGGGCTTCGCAAGATCGGCGGCATCCTTGCGGATGATGCGGACGTCGGCTGTGGCTGTGTGCTCAACCCCGGCACGGTGATTGGCAAGGCGACCACCGTCTATCCGCTTACCTCGATGCGTGGTGTCGTCCCCGGCGGTTGCATTGTCAAGGCGATGGACAATATCGTGGTGCGCAAATAATCGAATTCTAAGAAAAAGCCGCAGAAAATGCGGCTTTTTCTCTTGCTTTTAAATGGTGTTTGTGCTATGCTGATGTAAATAATTGTAGGGGGATGTTTCTGTGTCTGTTAAAGAAATTTCGTCATTGTTAGCGACCCATCCCGCGGTGTTCGCGGTGGATCGGGAATACCAGATTATGATGCCCGTTGAGCGGGAGATGCTTGTCTCGGTGAAGTGCGGCGGGGAAGAGTATTTTGACGATTCTAACGGCATCATCCGTTCAAAATGCGCCATCCATCGGATATGCGTGCCTATGGAGGTGCTGGATACTGCGAAGGAATACACGGTTTGCTGCCGACCGATCATTGACCGTAAGCCGTATTTCCCTGAGACCGAGCCGGTACAGGAGTACGTCTATTCTTTCCGCCCGCTGACGAAGACGACGGATATCCGCATTGCGCATCTGTCCGACACGCACGGGATGGTAAAGGAACCTGTCGCGGCGGCGCAGAATATGGGTGAACTCGATCTGTTGGTGATGGGTGGCGACACCGCGGACCACAGCGGCAGCGAGGAGAATATGACGGTGCTGTATCGCATCGTCTCTGGTGTGACGGGCGGTGAGATCCCCTGTGTATTTTCCCGTGGCAACCACGATCTGCGCGGCTATCTTGCCGAGCGCCTTGAGCAATATACACCGAACAGCTTAGGTCGGTCGTATTTCACTTTCCGTGTCGGCTGCATCTGGGGCATCGTTCTTGACTGCGGCGAGGATAAAGAGGACCGGCATGATGAATACGGGCACACCGTCTGCTGTCACGCTTTCCGCAAGCGCGAGACAAAGTTCCTCGAGCAGGTGATCGCTAATGCGCAGGAGGAATATGACGCCGATGGCGTGAAATACCGCCTTGTGCTGGCGCACAATCCCTTTACGAATACCTTTGAGCCCCCGTTTGATATCGAGTTTGACCTCTACGGTGATTGGGTGCGCCTGCTGCGCGAGGATGTCAAACCCCATCTGATGCTGTGTGGGCACAGGCACATCAATGAGGTGTGGATGCCGGGCGATGAACAGGACGTTCATGGGCAACAGTGGCCTGTTGTCATCTCTTCGATTCCTGATAAGACCGCCGCAACCTTCATCGGTGCCTCGGTCGTGCTGGGTGAGAACGAAGCGACCGTCGAGTTCGTCGACAATGCCGCAAACGCCTGCGATAAGCGGGTTTTGAAACTGTAAAGAAAAACGCCTATACACACAAAATACCCCGTTCATGGTTGTGAACGGGGTATTATTTATGCCTTTCGTGCTTCGACGAACCAGCGATCCTCGTCTAAGAACAGATAGGTCTGCTGTCCGCGGATGCGACAGGTGTAACGAAGTCCGCAGCCGCCCGCCTTGAGCGCTGCAGCGCGGCGGATGTCGAGCACGCGGTCGACTTCATAGACGATGCCATCCTGCCATTTAATTGTCAGCGGGATGACAGTGCCCTCGGGTGAGAAGGCGGCGGTCACCTCGACGTAGGTTTTACAGTTCATAGCTTGTCATCCTAATTTTCCAGTTTTCCCGAAAAACCGACGGGGTGGACGGTGTGTGTTTCGTAGGGGCTGAGCCCCGACAGCTCGGGCTCCTCCAGCACAACGGCACGGCGCACACAGGCGTCGCCAAAGCGAGCCTTGAGCGCGTCGACGGTCTTGTCGAGTTTCTCATGTTTTTCCCGTGCATCGCTGTCCATTAGGTCGAGCTGGCAGGGGATATTGTCGGGCTCGAGCGCGGAGATGCCGACCGTGACACTGCGCAGAGGGCGTGCCCAGTTGTACTGCTTCTGAAACAAGGCAAATGCCTCGTTTGCAATATCCTTGGTGGACTGGATGTAGTAATCCAGCGATACCTGATAACTGCGGGTGGCGAGGCTGGCGTCCCGCAGGCGGATCTCCACTGTGCGGCCGACGAAATGCTGCTCGCGCAGGCGGCGGCCGACGCTCTCGGCGAGCATATAGATCACCGCCTTGACCTCGTGATCGTCGATGAGGTCGCGTGGGGTGGTGATGCCGTTGCTCACCGACTGCACTGCGTTTGCCTGCTCGGCAGGGATGACGGGTTGGTTATCGAGGCCGTTGGCCATCGCGTACAGCGTTCCGCCCCATTTGCCGAGCAGGGCACGCAGCATCGCGGGCTCGGCGTTCGCGATGTCGCCGATGGTGAAGATGTAGCGCTCGGCGAGCTTTCGTTTGGTCGCACGGCCGACGTAGATGAGCTCGCTCGCAGGGAGCGGCCAGACGAGTTCTTTATAGTTTTCCCGGGAAAAGACGGTCACCGCGTCAGGTTTTTTGTAGTCACTGCCGAGCTTGGCAAAGGACTTATTAAAGCTCACACCGATGCTGACGGTGATACCGAGCTCCTCTTTAATGCGTTCGCGGATCTCGTGAGCGGTAGCGACGGGGTCACCCGTGCAGCCCGTCAGGTCCAGCCACGCCTCGTCCAGGCCAAATGGCTCGACGCGGTCGGTGTAATCCTGCAGAATGCGGCGCACCATCCCTGAATAGCGGATGTAGGTGGGGAAGTCGGGCGGCACGACGACCAGCTGCGGACACTTCTGCCGCGCTGACCACAGCGGCTCGCCCGTGGTTAGTCCGTAAGCGGCGGCAATTTCGTTCTTGGTCAGCACGATGCCATGGCGGGATGCCTCGCTGCCGCCGACCGCGACGGGTTTATCCCGCAGCTCGGGGTGCAGACTGCACTCGACCGATGCATAGAATTTATTACAATCCACGTGCAGAATCTGCCGCTCCATCCCGCTCACCTCGAAAAGAACATTTGTTCGATATTAAGAGTATACCACGCTATAGGTGGTTTGTCAATGGAAATTCCCGCCGATTATTTACGACTTTTTCGCCCCAAAAACACACAATCTTCATATTGTTCGGGTATAGTGAAAGACAAAGGGCAGGTGATGACGTGGCACAGCATATATTTGAGCGGTATGAGATAAAATTCCTCATCACCCGCGCACAAAAGGCGCGGATCACAGCGGCGATGGCGCAGTATATGCGACCGGACGCGTATGGGAAGAGCCGCATTAACAGCCTGTATTTTGATACGCCTGACCATCGCTTGATCCGTCGCTCACTGGAAAAGCCGATCTACAAGGAAAAGCTGCGTGTGCGCAGCTACGGTACCGCTACCCCCGACAGCACCGTGTTTGTGGAGCTGAAGAAGAAATACCGCTCGGTGGTGTATAAGCGGCGTATCGGGCTGCCGGAAGCGCAGGTGATGGCGTTTTTAGGTGGGCGGGAGACGATACCCGACAGCCAGATTGCCCGCGAGATCGCGTATTTTACGCAGTATTATGCGCCGATACAGCCCTCAATGTTGCTATCCTATGAGCGCGAGGCGTTCTACGGGCGGGAGGGCGGTGCGTTTCGTGTGACCTTTGACGAGGCGATCTACTGGCGGGAGAATGATCTGAGTCTTTGCTCGCCGGTCGGCGGCGAAATGTTGCTCGATGAGGATGCGGTGCTTATGGAGGTCAAATGCGCAGGCGCGATCCCGTTGTGGCTGATGTCGCTTCTCAGCGAAATGCAGATCTATAAAACTCCGTTTTCCAAATACGGTACGGCGTACCGTATAACACAACAACGAAGGACACAAGGAGGAATTTCTTATGTGGAATAAACTGTTTGAAGGGGTATTTGACACGGCGACACAGACGAGGATCGCCGTGCCCGACTTTTTGCTTTGCGTCGGGATGGCGCTGGTGATCGGGCTGATCCTCGCGCTGGTCTACCGCTATCGCAGTCAGTATACCCGTAGCTTTATGCTGACGCTGGCGGTGCTGCCCGCGACGGTATGCGTGGTCATTATGATGGTCAACGGCAACATCGGCGCGGGTGTCGCGGTGGCGGGCGCGTTCAGTCTGGTGCGTTTTCGCTCCGCACCCGGTACGGCGAAGGAGATCGGTGCGATCTTTATTGCGATGGCGGCGGGCTTGATTGCCGGTATGGGGTATATCGGCTATGCGATGTTGTTTACGCTGGTGCTGAGCGCCGCGTGGCTGTTGTATCAGTTTATCGGGATCGGTCGCGGCGGCACGATGAATCGTCAGCGCATATTGCGCATTACCATCCCCGAGGATCTCAATTATACCGAGGTGTTCGACGAGCCGTTTGCGCGGTATACAACCGCCTGCGAGCTCATGAAGATCAAGACCACCAATCTCGGCAGTTTATTTCGGTTGACCTATCATGTGACGTTGCGCGACGCGACGCAGGAGAAGGAATTCATCGACGATCTGCGCTGCCGCAACGGCAATCTGGAGATTACGATTGCACGACAGGAGGGGAACGGCGGTGAGCTGTAAGCGAGTTGGCAGTTTGTTTTTTGCCGTGGCAGTGTTGCTGACTGCCGCAGTCGGTTGCGGAAACAAGGGCGAGGGCAACGCCCCGCCCGATCCGTCGGACGAGACGCTGATTGTGGAAGGGTTGGATGTATCGGATATGTTCACCGACCGCGATATGCAAGGCGAGGGCGATTCTGCGCAGACACCCTCGACGGGCAGCACGACGGCAGTCCTCTCAAAAGACGATGGCTCCGCGAAGACGACGGTTAAAGCGTTTGCTATCCCGGCGGGCGTATCGACGGTCACGCTGGCGGACGGTGCGTCGACGAGCAACACAAACGGTGTGCAGATCAGCGGTAACACCGTCAAGGTGACGGCGGCGGGCACGTATTACGTTCAGGGGACGCTGACGAGCGGGCAGATCGTCGTGGACGCGACGAGCACGGATAAGATTCAGCTGATCTTCTCGGGCGTGTCGGTGAGCAACGCGAGCAGTGCGCCGCTGTATATTAAGCAGGCAGATAAGGTGTTTATCACGCTGGCAAGCGGATCGCAGAACGTGTTGTCCGCCACGGGCGAATTTGTTGCCGCCGACGACAACAACGTTGACGGTGCGGTGTTCTCAAAGGACGATCTGACCTTTAACGGCAGCGGTGGTTTAAGCGTACTCTCGGAGTACGGACACGGCATTGTGTGCAAGGACAGTCTGGCATTTACCGATGGCACCTATAATATCGACGCGGTGGGGCACGCAGTTCAGGGGAAGGATGACGTGCGCATCGCTGCGGGGAGCTATACGTTGCAGGCAGGTAAAGACGGCATCCACGTGGAGAACACGGAGGATACCTCCCTTGGCTATTTGTATATCGGCGGCGGCCGCTTCTCTGTTACCGCGGACGGCGACGGGTTTTCCGCATCGGGTGTTTTGCAGATTGACGCAGGCAGCGGTGAATTGACCGTTGGCGGCGGTGCATCGTCGGGCTCCTCAGCAGCGGGCAGTATGCCCCCTTGGGTCGGAATGTACGGCGGCTATGCCGGCGCGACCGAGGACACGGTCAGCGCCAAGGGGATAAAGGCGGGCGGCAATTTGCTGCTCAAGGGCGGTACGTGGACGGTGGATGCTGCGGATGATGCTATCCACAGCAATGCCTCCGCCACCGTGACCGACGGCACTTACACGGTGTCATCCGGCGATGACGGCGTGCACGCGGATGCGGTGTTGCTGATCTCCGGCGGTACGCTGACGGTAGAAAAGAGCTATGAAGGGCTCGAGGGCACGTCGGTGGAGATCAAGGGTGGCACGATCTATGTCACGGCGAGCGACGACGGCATTAATGCCGCGGGCGGCAACGACCAAAGCGGCTACGGCGGCGGTATGCCGCAGCAGGATTCGTTTTCGGATGATCACTCGCGCTACATTCGCATTTCGGGCGGAAAACTAACGGTGAATGCCACCGGAGACGGCCTCGATGCGAACGGCGGCTTGTACGTCAGCGGCGGCGAGACGGTTGTGTTCGGCCCGACCAATAGCGGTAACGGCGCGCTGGATTACGACGGTACGGCGCAGGTGAGTGGCGGCACGTTTGTTGCTGTCGGCAGCAGTGGGATGGCGCAGGGTTTTTCCGCGGCAGACGGTCAAGGCGCGGCGCTGGTGAACTTTTCAGGATCAGCGGTCGAGGAGCTGACGCTTAAGAACAGTGACGGCAAGACGCTGCTCTCCTGTGTCCCCAAAAAGAGCTATTCCTGCGTGGTGATCAGTTGCCCGGGCTTGACGAATTCCGGCAGCTATACCTTAGCGGCGGGCGGCAACAGTCAGACGTTTACGATGTCCGACTGGTTGTACGGCGGCAGCGGTATGGGCGGTGGCCCGATGGGTGGCGGCATGGGTGGCCGCCCCGGCGGTCCCCGACGGTGAAAATAACAAAGCCGATGGCGAAAATCTCGCCATCGGCTTTTTATGCGCGCGCTTCTGTATAAGTTTTTAACAGTGATAGGGATGTTACATAGCGGGCTGTGCTTGCATCGCCGCTGTGATCATATCTGTCCACGCAGACGGGTCGGCGATGATCGGGTCTGCGGTGTGATGATAGTGCGCGAGATACTCCACGTTGCCGTTGGTGCCGTGGATGGGGGACACGGTTAGGTCTTTGACCGCCAGCCCGTTTTCCGCGGCGGCGGTAAAAATGTCGGTAAGCAGCGGCGGCAGGGTGGCGGTGGGGTCCTTCAGGATACCGTTCTTGCCGAGCTCCTGCTTTTTCGCCTCGAATTGGGGCTTGATCAGCGTGATGACCTCGCCACCGTCCTTGAGTACCCGATGAATGGCGGGGAAGATCTTTTTGAGCGAGATGAAGGACACGTCCACCGTCACCATATCGCAGATCGTGCCGCCGAGGTTGTCGGGGATGAGGTTGCGGGCGTTGGTGCGCTCAAGTACGGTGACGCGCTCGTCGTTGCGCAGCTCCCACGCGAGAATGCCGTAGGCGACATCCACCGCGAATACGTGCCCCGCACCGCTTTGCAGCAGACAGTCGGTAAAGCCGCCGTTGCTCGCGCCGATGTCGCACACCGTCAGCGCTGTGGGATCGACACCAAAGCACGCCAGTGCCTTTTCGAGCTTATAGCCCGAGCGGCTGGCGTATTTTTTGGCCTTTTCGCGGCAGGTGAGCACGGTGTCCTCTGCAATCGCCGTTCCCGGCTTATCCGCGGGGACATCCCCAATCCAGATGCGCCCTTCCATAATGAGGGCGGCGGCTTCCTTGACGGATATGTTCAGCTGACGGGCGGCCAGCTCATCGAGACGCATTTGCTCCATAGGATCATTCCTTTCCGTCGTGTACCACGACAATGCTTTTCTCCAATATAGCGCAGGGGCGGTAAGCAAGCTTGGATTGCCGCAGTCCGGCATCACCCGAGTCGTCCTCGCGGTTAATATAGCGCAACGCGGGTGAGGCGTTATGCGTGGCAAATTCTCGCACCATCAGCTGATAGACACCGGGGAAGCGTATGTCGCCCTTTTCGCAGTGAACGTACAAGGTATCGCCGAGCGCTTCGCCGATGGAGAAGGCGCCGATATCGCCGCCAACGGTGAGAATGCCCCCGCTCATCCCGAAATCGTGCATCACTTCGAGTAGATCGGCACAGCCGCGCGCCTCGATCTCTTCCGAACGGGAGAGAGGACCGTTCGCTTTTTTGCGCTCGAGCCATTCGACCAGGAACGCCTGCGCTGCAGGTACGTCCTCGCGGGCAAGCGGACGATAGGTCCAGTCGGGCCATTGCTTGGTAAAACGGTTGATGTGGTTGCGCTGAGCGCTATAACGGCGTCCCGCAAAGGTTGCCAGATCGTCGTAGTGATAGAGATAGTCGAAGAAGTCGCGGTTGGCGGACACGGTGACGGAGGGATAGCGGTTTTTGAGCGCGGCGACCTCCTCGTCTGAAACGGCCGCGAATTGCAACGGCAGGGCGTTCTCACGGCAGTGGCGCTCGAGTGCTGTCAACGCCGATGCGGGATCCTTGCCCGTAGGATAGGTAAAGTGAACTCCCTTTACACCGTAATTTACCCGTAAAATCAGGCATCCGTTGGTGATGGCATAGGCGCCCTGGAAGGGTGCCCGCCACATATAGTTGACACCGACCGTACGATCGCAGAAGCGATCGGCACGGACCTTGAAATAGGGCGCGGCGATCTGTGCGCCTGCGCGGTCAAAGGGGAGAAATTGCAACGACATCGGAAGTGTCACCTTTCCTTATTTTTGCATGATATGCTGAAAGAAGCTTGCGGCATCGGTTTCGCGGATGTTGCGGATTCGATGGCGGCGTGGCTCTTCGCTGTACGTGTGGATGATCAGATCGCCCGTGTGCCGTCGTCGCTGAAAAACCGTTTGTCGGAAGCGGCAGGCGATAATATCCTGCTTGGGCACGGTTACGGTGTGAAACGTGAGCCGTGCGGAATAGCGCAGGGTGACAAAGTCGTTAGCGTGCCCGATACCGGCCGTGTAGCGATCGAGGATCTTGACCGTCGTCGCCCACAAGAGCGGGATATAGGCGATACTTGCCATGTGCAGCAGGATATCTCCCCATAGTGGGAGAAACGGCGCGATGATGTGCGCGCAGGGCAGGGTCAGCAACATTCCCCATAACGGGCGGACCATATAGTGCAGCAATGACCGTGGTGCGGGACGCATCGTGATCGCTTGAGGGTGAAACTCGGGTAGCAGGCGAGTGGTCTGTTCTTTGGCATAGGCGGTTGGTGACGCTGGGATCAGTAGTGAAAGTGAGTCCTGTCCCTTTCCGTAGCCGATGCAGTGGATGAACACAATACTCAGACGCAACAGCTTACACAGGATCGTTTGTCGGCAGTCGAGATAGTGAACAGAGGAGACAGTGCACAGATGATCTCGACGGGTGATCGCGCCATTTCGGATGGCGAGCAGTGTCGGGTAGCGTTTCACGCAAAACGGCAGATGCCGTAGAAGGTTGCGTACAGCGGCGATGCCCCAGCCGAAGAGCAGGACGAGCACGATGAGTGCGGTCGTGCGCGGGATGATGCGCAGATAGTTCGCTGCATTTTCCAGATTGCCGACGAGCTGCTGCTGGTAAGCTTCGCCGAGCAGTCGTCCGCTTTGATAAAATGCCGTGGTGAGAATGAGTACGCCGCTCAAGGAGTTGGATACCAGCATCGACAGCACGACGATGTGCGTCCAGGGCGCGCGGTAATAGTGCCGTATCGAATCGTCGTTTTTTTGCCGCTCAGCGAGGATCTCGCGGGCGTGCTGTTCGCTGATGGTGATGGTAAAATCGGCGCGCAAGCGATCGCCCGCGTCGGTGTCGACGGCGATGCGGGCCGCACGCAGAGGGCGCAGGTAGAATGGCCTCTCCACCGACAGCGTGGATATATGGCGGCGGGGAATGACCGTTTCCAGCCGAAGAAGTACCCCACGGCGCAAAATAAAGCCGTCATCGGTCAGACTGTACGTGTATCCTCGCCATAGTAGAAGCGGCAGTACAAGCAGCAGGAGGATGACTAAAAGGTCGATCCACGCTCCTTGCGCCCATTGGTAAAGCCCCTGTGGGGTCTGAATATAGCGTATGCCGCGAATAAGCGGCACGGACAGTAAAAAGAGATAGCGAAAGGAGTAGCGCAGGATGGCGATCGGGTGCTGATGGCGGTGCGGGATGACGGTCGTCATAGCAGTGCCTTTGTGAGCTTGTCCGCTTCGTCAGCGGCAATGCCTTCAATGAGCAGATGACCGCCCGTCGCGCTGATAAGCACCGAGGTCAGTCCCGTCATACGCTCGATGGGGCCGCGCAGGGTGGTGATATGCCGCACGGCAGAGAGCGGCATGCGGCGATATACGGAGAACAGCATACCGCGCACGGTGACGATGGACTCCCGCCCGACGGCGTAACGCATCCGTCGATAGCGCAGCGGATAATAGACAGCAAGAACGATTGTAAGCGTCGAGATCCACAGGAATGTAAAAATATGTGACACCCATTCGGGCAACAGTGGCAGAGCGTACAACACGATGCTGGCTACAATTGGGATGACGGCGGCGCACAGCGTATACACCGCCCAGCATAGTATGACCCTTCGGTCAGGTTGCTTAAATTCCATAAGAGCACTCCCTTCGTTTTCAGTATGACCAAAAACGCGGAAGAATTGCCGAATATATACCTAAATTAGCACCAATGTCATATTTTAGCACATTTTGCCTGCGGTGTAAAGAAAAACCGTCTGCTGACAAAAGAAATTCGCCTGTCCCTATTTCCAGTTCTCTCCATGTTTCGGCAGAAACCACCCCGCGCACGGGACTATAATAGACGTATTGAACGGAAAGGTGGCAAAGCGATGATTGTGTATGCGGATATGTTGCTGGCGGTGAATTGGTGGATCGATTTTTTGCTACTTCTCGGCGTGAGACGCTTTGCGGGCGTTTACGTGAGTGCATGGAGATTAGCGCTCGGCTCGTTTGTCGGGGCGTTATTCAGTCTGGTGTTGCTGTTACCCCCGATGTCGGTGTGGCTGTCTTTGCTACTAAAGCTTCTTTCGGCGGGGGCAATGGTGCTTCTTTGCTTCGGGTGGCATAACACTCGTCGGTACATACGGCTGCTTTTATTGCTCTTTGGCTTATCCGCAGGCATAGCGGGGCTGTGCTCGGCTCTGTATCATTTTACCGCGCCGCGGGATCTATTTGTCGTCAACGGCGTGATGTATTATGCCATTTCCCCGTGGCTGCTGCTAGGGTTGACGGTGCTGTGCTATGGTCTTATGTGGATGATTGAGTGTGTTATTCGGCGTCGTGCACCAGAACAGCACGATTTCACCGTGCGGGTGAGCAGAGACGGCCGAACGGTGTCGGTAAAATGCCTCTACGATAGTGGAAATCACCTGACAGAGCCGTTTTCCAACCGCCCTGTGCTGGTGATCGAGCGGGCGGTAATGGAGGGGCTGCTGATGATTCCGACGGATATTGAGGAATTACCTCCCGACGGCTTGTGGCGTGTTGTACCCTTTGATTCGCTTGGCGGCGGCGGGCTGCTGCCGGCGTTTATGCCCGATAGTGTCGTCGTACTCACGCCGCAGGGCGAGCGAACGCTCGGCGATTGCTATGTCGCGGTGTGCCCGCGCCTCGGTCGCGGGGAATATGAAGGCCTGATCGGTAGTGGGTTGGGCGATGAGTTACTGAATAGGAGGGGAATCGGATGATCATACGATTTTGGCAGCATATTCGTTTGCGGCTTTTGCGGTTGTTCCGTGGGGAGTGGGTGCATTACATCAATGGCGCTCAGACACTTCCTGCGCCGCTGTCCGCACAAGAGGAGGCGGCGGCACTCGAGGGGCTCGAGCGGGGAGAGCGAGTGGCGCAGAATGCGCTGATTACCCATAACCTGCGCTTGGTCGTGTATATTGCACGTAAGTTCGAGAATTCCGGCGTCGGTATCGAGGACCTGATTTCGATTGGAACGATTGGCCTTATCAAAGCGGTGCGCACCTTCTGCCCGGGACGCAACATTAAGCTCGCAACCTATTCGTCCCGCTGCATCGAAAATGAGATTTTGATGTATCTGCGCAAAAATGCGCAGAAGCGTAACGAGATCTCTATTGACGAGCCGCTTAACGTCGATTGGGACGGCAATGAACTGTTGTTATCGGATATTCTCGGCAGCGATCCAGACGTCGTGCATCGGGATATGGAGCAGGAAGCGGAGCGGGATGAGCTGCTCACCTGTGTATCGCGCCTGAGCTCCAGAGAACGGCGTATTATGTGCTTGCGTTTCGGAATCTGCGGTGAGAAGGAGCATACGCAGAAGGAGGTGGCGGATATGCTCGGGATATCACAATCGTATATTTCTCGATTGGAGAAACGCATCATTCGTCGTCTGCGGGAAGATATGCAGCAGGTGCAATAGCACGGATACTTGCCATACACGCAGTAATGTGTTAAAATTATTATGCGGCTTTCGAAAGCGAAAAGGCCACCGACTGCCGTCGGTGGCCTTTTGGGTTATTTGACCTTTTTCTCTCGTTGGTAGGTGGAGGGAGGGCATTGCTTGATGCTCTTGAATACGCGGGAAAAATAGAGAGGATCATTAAAGCCGACCGAGCCAGCGACCTCGGCGATGGAATAGTTGGGGTTGCGCAGCAGGCTGCACGCTTCGTTGATGCGGTAACGCTGCAGATAGGTGTGCGGGGAGATGCCAAAGTCCTCTAAAAACGCGCGATAGAGCTGACTTCGGCTGATGCCGACATAGCGGGCGATATCACTGATGCCGATGTCGTTAGCGTAATTGTATTGTATGAATCGCAGAGCGTTAGCGACGTATTCCTGATGAGGGTTGCCGACCGTGTTCAGACCATTGAGGCGAATCAGGTGTGCAAGGAAGAGGTAAAGGCAGCCGACCATTTGTGCATCGTCGGCGGCGTTGCTGCCGCTTCCTTCGGTGATTGTCATCAGTAGTCGCTTTGATTCGTCGGGCGATTTGCTATGCAGCACGGGTTCGTTGGGGGAAAAGCCCGCCATAGACACCAGCCGCCGTGCGTCGGTGCCGTTGAAACCGACCCAGCAATATTCCCACGGATCCTTCTGATCGGCGCGGTAATGGATGAGCTCGCCTGGACTGACGAGGAAGAGGTCGCCTTCATGCAGGTCATAGGTGCGATCACCGTGTACGTAAATGCCGCGGCCTGCAGAGATATAATGGATCAAATAATGATCGCGCAAAGCGGGTCCCCAACCGTAGTTGCTGTCGCATTTTTCATAGCCGGTGTTGTACACAGACAGACCCGCGTTCTCTTTTAAGGTGTTTTTAAAAGAGTAGCGCAGATTTTGCATAGAAGATCCCCCCTTCCTTATATTCTTCCAGGTTATTATAGCACATCTTGCAACATATGTCCATAGAAATGATAAATAAAAGGGTGGAACTTTTTCAAAAGACTATTTATAATAAAAATAGTAACGGTGATTAAGAGAAAGGAAGATGACCATGTCCGCATCCGATGCAATGCTCAGAAAGCTTGAATCCGGTCATTATGACCGTGCGTTTTCTATCCTGTATGGTGAGGAGAATATTGCGGCTCAGCGTTCCCGCTATGCAAAGGCAGTTGAGGGCTTTGTTGAGACCTTCGGCGACAGCGACGGCGGGCTGATGCTGTTCTCAGCCCCCGGACGTACCGAGATCGGCGGCAACCACACCGATCACAATCACGGCCGCGTACTGGCGGGCAGTGTCAATCTTGATGTCATCGCAATTGTCCGCCCGACGCAGGGAATCATCTCCGTTAAGTCGGAAGGCTATCCGATGGATACGATCGCTCTTGACGAGCTGATGCCCCGCGAGGAGGAGAAGAACCGTTCCTCGTCGCTCATCCGCGGCACGGCTGCCCGCTTTACCGAACTTGACTATGCGGTTGGCGGTTTCGAGGCGTACACCACCTCGAACGTGCTCAAGGGCTCAGGTCTTTCTTCTTCGGCAGCCTTTGAGGTGCTGGTCGGTGTGATCCTGAATCATTTGTATAATGACGGCGCTGTCAGCGCTGTGGAGATTGCGCAGATCGCGCAGTATGCCGAGAATGCCTATTTCGGTAAGCCCTGCGGTTTGATGGATCAGATGGCATCTTCGGTCGGTAATATTATCACGATTGACTTCGCTGATCCTGCTAAGCCGATCATCGAGAAGATTGACTTCGATTTCTCTGCGGTTGATCACGCGCTGTGCATCGTCGACGTCGGCGGTAATCACGCCGATCTGACCAACGAATACGCCGCCATCCCTACGGAGATGCGCGCGGTGGCCGCCTCGCTTGGGGTGGAATATCTTCGCGAGACGACGATGGAGTCGCTGCTTGCCAACATCTGCGAGCTGCGGGAGCGTCACGGCGACCGCGCTGTGCTGCGCGCGATCCACTTCTTGCGGGATAATGCCCGCGTGGTCGAGCAGGTTGCGGCATTGCGCCGTGGAGATTTCAAGGGCTTTAAGTCGCTGATTATCGAGTCGGGCAATTCCTCGTTTGAATATCTGCAGAACGTCTATCCAAACTGCAACGTTGAGGAGCAGGGGATGTCTCTTGCGCTGGCGCTCGCACAAGGCGTGTTACAGGGGTGTGGCGCTTGGCGTGTCCACGGCGGCGGCTTCGGCGGCACAACACAGAACTTTGTCCCGCTGGATAAGCTCGATGAGTTCAAGTCCGTCATCGAGGGCGTGTTTGGTGAGGGCACCTGCCACGTGCTGAATATCCGTCCCTGTGGCGGCGTCTGCATTGATAAACTGTAATATTCTACATATGAAAGGTCGAGTATAGAATGGCTGAACTGCGTAAACACCCTTTAACAAACGACTGGATTATGATCGCCTCGCATCGGCAGAATCGTCCGCAGATGCCGAAGGACTACTGTCCCTTCTGCCCGGGCAGCGGCAAGGTGCCGGATCACTTTGACGTGCTCAAATACGATAACGATTTCCCAGCGCTGTCCCAGAATCCGCCCGCTCCCGACGCGGTGGCGGACGATTTTTTCGAGACGGCCCCCTGCTATGGCAAGTGCGAGGTCATTCTCTACTCGCCTGAGCACACAGTGACGCTGCCCGAACTACCCCGCGAACATATCGCGAAGCTCGTCGATCTGTGGGCGGAGCGCTATGAGGAGCTCAGCGCGGATGAGAAGATCAAGTATGTCTTCATTTTCGAAAACCGCGGCGACGTCGTCGGTGTGACGATGCCGCACCCCCACGGGCAGATCTACGGCTACTCTTTCTTGCCGAAGAAGCTGGAACTCGAGGTGGAGAACGCGAAAAAGCACTATGCAGAGAAGGGGAAATGCCTGTTCTGCGACTGGTTGGATCACGAAGTCGCTGACGGGCGCCGCGTGATCTTCCGCAGTGAGCACTTCACGGTGTTTTTACCGTTTTTCTCGGAATATCCTTACGGCGTGTATATTATGTCCAATGCGCATAAGTCGAACATTTCCGAGTTCACCGCCGAGGAGCGTTCAGACCTTGCGGAGGTTCTGCGTCAGACCGCGGGTATGCTCGACAGCCTCTTCGGGTACAAATTCCCGTATATGATGTGTATGTACAACGAACCTGTGAACGGGGAGGATCTGTCGGCTGAGTACCACTGGCACATCGCGTTCTATCCGCCGATGCGCAGTGCTAATAAAATTAAGTATAACGCTTCCAGCGAGACAGGCGCGTGGGCGCATTGTAACCCCACCTGTCCCGAGGACACCAGCGTCGAGCTGCGCGAGGCGCACGCCCGCTTTATGCAGCAAAAATAATCAAAAATTGTCGATAGCCGTATGCGCCGACCGCGCATACGGCTATTGTTTTTTTACTAATGAAAAATTGGCAATCTTGCAAAAAAATTCACAAAAAACTGTTGTAATCCTTACGCTTTTATATTATAATCATATAAAGATATTTCAACTAACGAAATATTTTTGTGCAAAACATCCTCTTTTGACGACTTTTGTCGAGAGAGGCAGACAGAAAGGGCGTGGATTTCATGCAATATTATCATGCAAAAAACATCCGCAATGTTGCTCTTGCCGGTCACGCCGGCTCGGGTAAGACCTCGTTGACTGAGGCAATGTGCTATCTGACTGGTCAGCTCGACCGATTGGGCAAGGTGGCGGATGGGAATACTGTGAGCGACTTCGATCCCGAAGAGATCCGCCGCAAGGTATCGGTCTCGACCTCCATCGTTCCTGTGGAGTGGAAGGGCACGAAGATGAACTTCCTCGATACGCCCGGATTGTTTGACTTTGTCGGTGGCGTGCGCGAGGGTATCCGTGCCGCGGGTAGTGCGGTTGTCGTGATCTCGGGCAAGAGCGGTGTTACCGTCGGCGCGGAGAAGGCGTTTGCCGCCGCGCAGAAAAAGGGTATTGCCACCATTTTCTTTGTCAACAAGCTCGACCGCGAGAGCGCGGATTTCTAT
Source organism: Clostridiaceae bacterium (assembly GCA_904501705.1). GTDB lineage: Bacteria > Bacillota > Clostridia > Oscillospirales > Acutalibacteraceae > UBA5905. The sequence continues at coordinate 24,779 of CAJGCA010000017.1, forward strand.
AAGGTTTTCGAGGAAATGAAGGCGAACTTTGGCCCAATGGTGTGTCCGTTGGTTGTACCGTACGTGGTGGATCATAAGGTGCAGTGCTATGTCAATCTGCTGGAATACCGCGCCTATACATACGAAAACGGCAAGGCGACTGCTGTGCCGATCCCCGATATGGGCCACCGCCTGGAGGGTCTTCGCACCGCGATGTGCGAGGCGGTCGCTGAGACGAGCGAAGAGCTGATGGAGAAGTATTTCTCCGGTGAGGAGTTTACGCCCGATGAACTGATCACAGGCATTGCCCACGGTGTGCGCCGCGGCGAAATTGCGCCCGTGTTCTGCGGTTCGGCGGCGGAACTTCAGGCGATCGATCAGCTGCTGACGGGGCTTCTGTGGCTTGCTCCCTGGGCGGAGACGGTCGCGGGTGAAATCGGCGAGGACGCAAACGGCGAGCCGGTTGAGCTGAAGGTCGAGGAGGACGCGCCTACCGTGGCGACCGTCTTTAAGACCGTGGTCGATCCCTTTGTCGGTAAGATGGTGTATTTCAAGGTCATCCGCGGTAAGGTCACGCCTGACAGCCAGCTGCTCAACACCCGCACAGGCGAGACGGAGCGCCTCGGCAAGCTGTTCACCATCCGCGGTAAGAAGCAGGAGGAGACTCCCTTCGTTCCCGCGGGCGATATTGGTGCGGTGGCTAAGCTGGTCGGCACGGGTACGGGCGATACGCTGTGCGCACTCGAGTGCCCGATCACCTTGCCGGGCGTGCCGTTTGATACGCCCTGCCTGTCGATGGCTGTGCGTGCGGAGAAGAAGGGCGAGGAAGAAAAGGTTGCTTCCGGTCTCAACCGTCTGAAGGAAGAGGACCCGACCATCAACATAGAATCCAACACCGAGACGCGCGAGCTTATTCTCTCGGGTATGGGTGAGCAGCATCTCGACATCATTGCCTCTCGCCTGAAGGCAAAATTCGGCGCGCAGATCATAATGTCACAACCCGAGGTCGCTTATCGTGAGACCATCCGCCGTAAGGTGAAGGTGCAAGGTAAGCACAAGAAGCAGTCGGGCGGTCACGGCCAGTACGGCGATGTGTGGATCGAGTTTGAGCCCGCAGATTGCGAAGGCCTGGTCTTCGAGGAGAAGGTGTTCGGCGGCGCGGTGCCGAAGAACTATTTCCCTGCGGTCGAAAAGGGCCTGCAGGATTGCGCTAAAGAGGGTGTGTTGGCGGGTTATCCGCTCGTCGGCGTCAAGGCAACGCTGCTCGACGGCTCGTATCACCCCGTCGACTCGTCCGAGATGGCGTTCAAGACCGCGGCTAGTATCGCCTATAAGGCGGGCATCGCGGATGCGAACCCCTATCTGCTTGAGCCTGTTGATAATCTGAAGGTCTACGTCCCGTCCGATTCTACGGGCGACATTATGGGCGACATCAACAAGCGTCGCGGTCGTGTGCTTGGTATGAATCCCTCCGAGGATGGCCTGACCTGCATTGAGGCGGAGGTGCCGCACGGTGAGATGGCGGATTATGCGACGATGCTGCGTTCGTCCACGCAGGGGCGGGCGTATTTCACCTTGAGCTTCGAGCGGTATGAGGAAGCTCCGCAGCCTGTCGCCGCTAAGGTGATCGAGGCTCGCAAGAAAGCCGAATAAGGACAAATAGTAAGACCGCCGATGGCAATTACCATCGGCGGTCTGTTGCTTATTAGGTTGTCCCGCTGTGCCGTATTGCTGTTGGATTAACCTGCTACTGTAATTAAGCAGGTGGGCATCGCCCGACACGTTCCGGCTCCCTTCGTCTGCTTAAGGCAGGAGGTCTGCACTCCGGTGTCGGAGTCGGATTCCCTTATCCGAAATGTAGTAGGGTTAATGAACAGCAGTCCGCGGTCACAGCAGGAGTACAAGCGGTATTTGCGTCGTAAGAGGTTAGCTCAGCGGCTTCTCGACCTCGTTGATCTCGTAGTACTCCGCCAGACGCTCCTCGAAGATGCCTGCGATGTTCTCGAACATCTCATCGTCCTCGATCGGAACGAGCAGATCGTCGCCCTGATCGTTAACGACCTCCAGGATCACCAGCTCACCGTCATCCTCGAGGGCGGCCTCCGCCTCGCTGTAGACGGGTAGCAGTGCCACATAGCGACCTTCGTCGGTCTCAATCGCGTCCAAAACCTCAAATTGGTGCTCGTTACCCTCGTCGTCGATAACGGACACCAGATCGTTGCCGTATTCTTCAGCCATATTGTTTTCACTCCTTATCTTGTCTGCTATTATCATAGCGTATATTGTGTCGTTCGTCAAGATGGTATTTGCAGTCATTTTTCGGCGTTTTCCGCGCACGACGGCTGCGCACGCCGCATAGAATGATAGAGGAATAACAAGGACGGGAGGGGACGAAATGGCGAATCATTATATCCACGTCGGCTCGATTACTAACGCGATGCGGGGAAAAAGGCTGCTGGAGGAACGCGGGATCCGCGCATATGTGCATCGTGCGTCCAATCCGCCCGAGGGAGAAGGCTGTGGGTACAGCTTGTTGGTGACGGACAAGGTTGGACAAGCAGAGGGTATTCTGCGTAAGAGCGGCGTGCGTGTGGTGCGCGTCAGTGGTGCGCTTTAAGGAGGTTATTGCGTGATCTATTGGGATAATGCGGCGACGACATGGCCAAAGCCGCTCGCGGTGCAGACGGCGACGAGACATAGTATGCAGGC
>CAJGCA010000018.1 GCA_904501705.1 Clostridiaceae bacterium
ACTCCACAGTGACCAAGGCTTTCAATACACATCCCATCGGTATTTTAAGCTAACTCAAGAATACAATATTACACCGTCAATGTCAAGACGTGGCAATCCTTATGACAATGCTTTGGCCGAAAATTTCTTTTCCATTCTCAAAACGGAGTGTATCTACCGCGTAAAACTTCAGACCTATGAGGAGGCTCGCCTCCTCATAGGTGAGTACATCCATCTCTACAATCATCAGCGCATCCAACTAAAAACAAAACTGACACCACTTGAAAAGCGATGTCAGTATGTTGCTTAAAATTTAATTTTAGCTACCATAGGGTTCTTTTTGTATTGTCTGCACAAATTGGAGCAGTGCAAATTGCCATACCGTATTTTTTGCACTCAATAATTCTCAGCGTGAATCTCAAAATAGCTCTGCGGATGCGCGCAGGTCGGGCAGATCTCGGGCGCGTTGGTGCCCACGACCAGATGACCGCAGTTGCGGCACTCCCACACCTTAACCTCGCTCTTCGCAAACACTTCTGCCATCTCGACATTCTTGAGCAGTGCGCGATAACGCTCCTCGTGATGCTTCTCGATCGCGGCGACCAGACGGAACTTCGCGGCCAATTCCTTGAAGCCCTCCTTCTCCGCGGTCTCGGCAAAGCTCGCGTACATATCCGTCCACTCGTAATTCTCGCCCTCGGCGGCGGCCTTCAGGTTGTCGGCGGTGTCGCCGAGACCCTCAAGCTCCTTGAACCACATTTTGGCGTGCTCCTTCTCATTGTCCGCGGTCTTGAGGAAGAGAGCCGCGATCTGCTCGAAGCCCTGCTTCTTCGCTACGGAAGCGAAGTAGGTGTACTTGTTGCGCGCCATCGACTCGCCCGCAAAGGCGGCCTCAAGATTTTTCTCGGTCTGGGTTCCTGCGTATTTCGACATATTTCATCCCTCCAAATAAAATTTTCGGAAATTTCTTCCTATGTGCTTTATTATACAACGCCGTTTTGCGCTATGTCAATCGATAAATACGGTTCTTTACATAAAATACTGGAAATCCTATAGTAAGTGTGCTATAATCAGCATAACCACAAAATTTCCTCTTATTCTCATCAGAAAGAATGGAATGTAATATGAAAATCCGTCTATCCACAACGCAGATCATTCTGTTCAGCTTCCTTGCCGCCATTCTGGTCGGAACGGTGCTGCTCACCCTGCCGATCAGCACGGCAAGCGGTGAGGCGACACCCTTTGTCGACGCGCTGTTCACTGCGACGACCGCCACCTGCGTGACAGGGCTTGTCGTCGTGCCGACCGTCGTGCACTGGAGTCTGTTCGGGCAGATCGTCATCCTGCTGCTCATCCAGATCGGCGGGCTCGGCATTATCACCGTGATGGCGGGACTTGCCCTGCTGCTGCAACGCAAGATCGGGCTTGCGGACAGCGTGCTCATTCAGGATGCATTCAACCTCAACTCGCTGTCGGGGCTCGGCACATTTGTCAAGAAGGTCATCCTCGGCACCCTACTCATCGAAGCGGTCGGCGCACTGCTGTATATGCTCGTGTTTATCCCCGAATACGGGGCGAAGGGCGTATGGATCTCGATTTTTAATGCGGTATCCGCCTTTTGCAACGCCGGCATCGACATTATCGCCGAGGACAGCCTGCGCGCTTATGCGACCAACCCGCTTATCAACCTCGTTACCTGCGCGCTCATCGTGCTCGGCGGTCTAGGCTACATCGTGTGGTGGGACATCCTGCGGGTGTGCAAAGAGGCGCGGCACAAACAGGGCGGCCCTCTGCGCTACCTCACCCTGCACAGCAAGATCGTGCTCGCCTCGACCGCCGTGCTCATCCTCGGCGGCGCTGTACTGTTCTTTATTTTTGAATACAACAACCCCGCCACGATGCAGGGGATGAGCCTCTACGATAAGATCCAAGCCGCCTTCTTCCAGTCGGTGACGACCAGAACGGCGGGCTTCTTCACCATCCCGCAGGAGGGGCTGACCAACTCCTCGGCCATTCTGTCACTGCTGCTAATGTTCATCGGCGGCTCCCCCGTCGGCACGGCGGGCGGCATCAAGACCGTCACCTTCGCCGTGCTGCTGGCGGCGGCGCTCGCGGCGATCAAAAGCCGCAACGAGGTCACCCTGTTCGGGCGCACTGTGCCGAAAGCGGCGGTGCATAAGGCGATCGGCGTGACATGTATGTCCTTTGCCATCGCATTTATCTCGACGGTCGCTCTCGCGTATGTGACCGACGCGCCCGCGCTGGATATTCTGTACGAAGCGGTCAGCGCCACCGCCACGGTGGGGCTCTCCCGTGCACTGACCCCGACGCTGAACGCCGTCGGACGGCTGATCGTCACGATGACGATGTATCTCGGCCGCATCGGGCCGATCTCACTTGCGGTCGCCTTTGCCTTTAAGAAAGAAACCGACAATAACATCAAAAACCCGACCGAAGATGTACGGATCGGGTGATCGGAGGGTATGGATATGAACAAAACTTATGCTGTGCTCGGGCTCGGTCGCTACGGACAAGCCGTCACAAAAGAGCTCATCAACAGCGGCGCAGAAGTGCTTGCGGTAGACATCAATGAAACCGTCGTCAACGACCTCGCCGCCGACATCCCCATGTGCAAATGCGCCGACATCACCGATCCCGCGGTGTTCCGCCAGCTTGGCATCGACCGCATCGATGTCGCCATCATCGCGATGGCGGGCGATCTCGAGGCGAGCGTGATGGCGATCACGCTGTGCAAGGAAGCGGGTGTCGGCACCGTCATCGCCAAATGCGGCACCGAGATGCAAAAGACCATCTTCACCCGCGTCGGCGCGGATCAAACCGTCTTCCCCGAAAACGAATCGGGCATTCGTCTGGCGAAAAACCTGCTCAGCGCTGGCTTTGTGGATATGCTGGAGCTATCTGAGGATGTATGTATGATCGAGATCGATGTCAAAGCCGACTGGATCGGCAAAACCCTCGTCGACCTCAAGCTGCGTAATAAATATGCGATCAATGTCGTCGCCATCGTTGCCGGCGGTGAGGTCATCACCGCCATCGACCCGACAATGCCGCTCGCGACGGATATGCGTCTCATCGTCATCGCCAATGTAAAGAAGCTGGAAAAGCTGTATAAATGAAAGGAAGGGAAATCCCAATGAAAACCAAAAAGATCGTTCTGTCCGCCCTGCTCGCGGCGCTGGCCTGCGTTGCGACGATGATCATCCGACTCCCCTCCCCGCTCGGCGGCTATATTAACCTTGGAGACGGCATCGTGCTGCTGTGCGGCTGGCTGCTCTCCCCCGTCTACGGTTTTCTCGCCGCGGGCATCGGCTCGGGGCTGGCGGATATCCTCTCGGGCTATGTGGCGTATGCGCCCGCGACCTTTGTCATCAAAGGCGGGATGGCACTGCTCGCCTATTGGATCGCCAAGAGCCTGCGCACCCGCCCGCTCACCGCGAAATTGGTCGGCGGCGTGACCGCCGAAGTGGTGATGATCGGCGGCTACCTGCTGTTCGAGAGCTTTATTTACGGCTTTGTCCCGTCTCTGGTCAATGTCCCCGCCAACGCCGTGCAAGGGCTCGCGGGGCTGATCGTTGGGCTACTGCTCGTACGAGTGTTTGAAAAACATCATATATTCGGGTAACATGATAAAACCCAGCGCAAGGCAAATCCGCCTTGCGCTGTTTTTGCTTAAAATTATTTCGCCGCTTCATCTCGGCATTGAGCTCATCGGAGGTGTTGGTCAGCTTCGCCGCAAGCTTTGCGATGACAAACTTCCGCAGAAAGACCGTCGTGCCAACGCCAACCATACCGATGATGCCCGCCTTATTTCAGATCCTGCTTGATTCTTGTCGTCGAGATCTCGGGGGTGCGGGGCAGATACACGACCTCGCACAGATCACTTAGGAAGTCAAACTTGCCCTGCCAATCGTCTCCCATCACAAATGTATCGATCTGATAATCGACAACATCCCGTCGCTTCTGATCCCAACAGGTCTCGGGGATGACCAGATCGACATAGCGGATCGCCTCCACCATCGCCTTACGTTCTTCATAGGAGAAATAGCATTTTTTCTGTTTCTCATTCCAGTTGAACTCATCCGTGGAGACGGCCACGACCAGATAATCGCCCAACTCCTTCGCTCTCTTGAGCAGGTTGATGTGTCCATAGTGCAACAGATCAAATGTGCCGTAGGTAATGACACGCTTCATACTTGCCTCCTGATATCCTCCACGAATTAATGCTCAAAATCAACATTATTATACTACTTAATTTTTACATTGTCAAACCAAGCATTTATTGGAAAACCCCTTGTATTTTATGCGAAATATGCTATAATATAGAAAACCGTCCAAAATGGGACATTTTTGAGAGGGCATTATGGAGCAAGATCGACTGTTTCTGTTCGATGGCTTATCCCAAACGGAGAAAGACCGCTGTTGGGCGATCGACAGCGGCGAAGAGGCGGCATTTGACAAAGGCGCGGTCATCTACAGCAGCGAGCACGCCAAGCGCGCGCTCGCGCTGGTGTTGGAGGGCAGCATCCGTGTCCTGCATGGGCGGGTCGTGATGAATGAGCTGCACGCGGGCGACGTCTTTGGCGCGGCGGCGCTGTTCGGCAAGGGTGACCCCTACCCCACCACCGTGTTAGCGCACACCCGCTGTCGGGTGCTATTCCTGCCACAGGCAACGGTGTCAGCGTGGATGGCGGCGGTGCCGCGGGTGGGCGAAAACTACATTCGTTTTCTCTCCGACCGCATCCGCTTCCTCAATCGCCGACTCGCCACCCTGACCGCGGGGCACACCGACGGCAAACTGTGGCGATACCTGCTCACCCATCGGAACGAGAACGGCGTCGTTCAGTTATCAGGCGGCATCAGCGAGCTTGCCCGCGCCCTCAACATGGGGCGTTCCAGTCTCTATCGAGGCTTGGACGTCCTCACCGCCGACGGCAAAATCCAACGCTGCGGCAAACAAATTCTGATCACTCTTAAGGAGGAGTAAAACTATGAAAAAATTTACCGCTATTCTGTTATCTGCTCTCCTGCTTGTCAGCCTACTGACTGCCTGCGGTCAAGGCGTCGCGCCCGACAGCAGCTCCGAAGCTCTCGCCGAAAAGGCGAACGTCAATGTCGTCGCCATCGCAGGCCCGACGGGTGTTGGCCTCGTTCAATTGATGGAAAACAACAAAAACAACGAAGCGGCAAATAACTACAACTTCACCGTCGTGACCGACCCGCAGCAGGCCGTCGCCTCGGTCTCGAATAAGAGCGCCGACATCGCCGCTGTGCCCACCAACCTCGCCTCGACGCTGTATAAGAAAACAGGCGGCAACGTGCAGGTGCTCGCCGTGAATACGCTGGGCGTACTATATATGCTGGAGAATGGCGACAGCATTAAGTCCGTCGCCGATCTGCGCGGCAAGACCATCTACACCTCCGGTCAGGGTGCCAACCCCGAATATATCCTGCGCTACGTGCTGCAGAAGAACGGGATCGACCCCGACAAGGACGTGACGATTGAGTTTGTCGCGGACAACGATACCCTCGCCACGCTGGTCACCAACGGCACCGCTAAAGTCGCGATGGTTCCTGAACCCAAAGTGTCCGCCTGCCTCAAAGCGAATACCCAAGTCAAGAATGTGCTGAATATGACCGAGGAGTGGAGCAAGGTCTCGGATGGCAACAGCACGCTGATGATGGGCTGTGTCATTGCGCGCAAGGACTTTGTGCAGAACAACGCCGACGCGATCAAAAAATTCCTCGCGGAATACGAGGCGTCCATCAACGCCGTTAAAGCGGACGTCCCCACCGCGGCTCAGCTGTGCGTCACCCACGGCATCATCCCGAAGGCCCCCATCGCGCAATCCGCGATCCCCAACTGCAACCTGACCTTCGTAAAAGGCGGCGAAATGAAGGCCCAGCTCACGGGCTATCTCAAAGTGCTGTTTGACTACAAACCCGCGGCAATCGGCGGTGCAATGCCCGCAGACGATTTCTACTATGCAGAATAAGGTCAACAAACTACTCGTTGGAGCTGCCGTTGCTGTCTTTTGGATAACCGTGTGGGCACTGCTCAGCGGGAGGATCGGTGAGGAGATCCTGCTTCCCTCCCCCGCAAAGGTGCTCGAAACGCTGTGGACAATGTGGGGCACAGCCGTCTTCTGGCGGTCAGTCGCGCTATCACTTCTGCGCATCCTTGGCGGCTATATCGCGGCGGTGCTTGTCGGCACGCTGCTCGCCGTGCTCACCACCCATTGCCGCCCGATACACGTACTGCTGTCGCCGCTGCTGCACATTGTACGGGCAGCGCCCGTGGCCTCTTTTATCATCTTAGCCTACGTATGGATCTGCGTACAGATCCTGCCCGCGTTCATCGCCTTTCTGATGGTGGTGCCGCTGGTGTGGGCGAATGTGTGCGAGGGTATCGAAAACACCGATAAAAAACTGCTCGAGGTCGCACGCGTCTTCCGCCTCGGGCATCGGAAAACCCTCTCCCTTATTCACCTGCCGTCGGTGCGACCGTATTTCATCGCCGCCTGCACGACAGGGCTCGGCTTCGCGTGGAAATCCGGTATCGCCGCCGAGGTCATTTGCAACCCTGCCAATTCCATCGGCAAGCAGCTCTACAGCGCCAAGGCCTACCTTGAAACGCCCGAGGTGTTCGCGTGGACGGTGACGGTGGTGCTGCTCAGCGTCCTGCTCGAGCGCGTGCTGCTGTACGCGGTCAAGCGCAGAAAGGCGGTGTCTGTATGAGCATTACATTAAAGAACGTGTCCTTCGCCTACGGAGCGACGCGCATCTGTGAAAATCTCCGCTGGGATTTACCCGAGGCGGGTGTTGTATGCCTCTGGGGGCCGTCGGGCTGCGGCAAAACGACGCTTCTCAGCCTGCTCGCAGAGCTGGAAAAACCGCAGAACGGCGTTATCAAGTACCCGTCGGCGCACAAGGTGTCGATGGTATTCCAAGAAGACCGTCTGCTGCCGTGGCTGACCGTGCAGCAAAATGCTGCACTCGCCTGTAACAATGCCACGCGAGTCGACGCACTGATCAATGCAGTTGGTCTGGCAGACTATGCCGACAGCCTCCCCGATGCGATTAGCGGCGGGCAGCAGCGACGTGTAGCGCTAATTCGTGCGCTCGCCGCGGACAGCGACTTGTTGTTACTGGATGAACCGTTTACGGGATTGGATGAGGAGACAAAGGCTCTCGTCCTCCCCCTCATTCGCGAGGCGGCTCAAAGCCGCCCTGTCGTGCTCGTCACCCATATTGCCGAGGAAGCCGAGGCTCTCAATGCCACGATTATCCCGCTGGACAGGTTGCCGCTGACAGGCAATTTAACGACAAGATAAAATAAATCGAAAAAAGTTCGAAAAATCCGCTTTTTTCTCTTGACAAATCGACACAAATACTATAAGATATACCTTGCGCTCGGCGAGAGGACATCCCGCCGAGCGGAATATGGGCCCGTAGCTCAGCTGGGAGAGCGCACGGTTCGCATCCGTGAGGTTCGAGGGTTCGATCCCCTTCGGGTCCACCAAAAGATAAGTCTGCAACCCCTTGTGGGTTGCAGGCTTTTCTTCTTTGTTGGGACTCGGAGGGTGGAGAACCCTCCTTATTTGCCGCAAAGCAAATAACAGTGAGGTCGGCGCAAGCCGAGCTCAGGGGTTCAGATCCCCTTCGGGTCCACCAAAAAACACGGCATACCGTTTCTGCGGTGTGCCGTGTTTTCTTTGATGGGACTCGCAAGGGTGGAGAACCATCCATGTTTGCCGCGAAGCCTTGTATACTCATATGATTCAATCTGTCAAGTTTATCCCCTTCACATCATCCGCGAACATCCATATCCAGCCACCATTGCAGCGCATTGCCACCTGTACGGATGGTATAGAGAATGTAATAGCCGTCTTCTCCGACCGTTTTGCGGAATGCGAGGTTGGCCTCCCCCAGCACCGTGATTTCCTGCCCGCGTTGCGGCTCAACGCGATAGGTCACGCGCAAATCCTCGTTATATCCCACGTAATGCGCACGCAATTCTTTGATTGATTCATCGCTCTTAATTAGCAACGCGCCGAAATACTGCACGCTGCCCGCCGGATTGTTAAAGCGACCTGCGAGCGAGGCTGTTTCTATAATTGAGGTATCCGCAGGCAACGAAAGCGCTTCCATCTCCCGCGCAACGCCCATAGCAATCGCATTGTTCGCGATCGGCACCGCCAAACCCATCACCAACAGCACCACCGCAAGCACGACCATGATGACGCGGATCGCGCGACGGTACTTATCTTTTGTTTTATCATTGAGCGCCACAAAATCACCCCGTACACAATTGCTATATAGTCAAATAATAGTAACATAAATCTCTACGAATTTCAACGCGTAGGCACCAAAAGGCCCGATCAACAAAATTTCGTTGATTGGGCTGATTGCTTACAGAACCTTGTAGCCTTGCTGTTCGACAGCCGCGTTCAGCGTATTGACAGACACATCCTTTGTCAGTGTGACAACTGCCGTTCCGCTCTCGTGGCTGACATCCGCCGCCGCAACGCCGTCGAGTGCCTCCAGCACCGACTTGACGCGACCCGAGCAATGCGGGCACATCATACCCTCAATCTTCAGTGTGATCTCCATATTGTTTTCCTCCGTTTCTATGGTTTCACCGCGGGATTTCCGCTCGAAGCGGAAGAAATTCAGCCGCAGCGCATTAGTGACAACGCAAACGCTTGACAGGCTCATCGCCGCCGCCCCGAACATCGGGTTTAGCTCCCAACCCAGCGCGACGATGAACACGCCCGCCGCCAGCGGGATGCCGATGACATTGTAGATGAACGCCCAAAACAGATTTTCGCGGATGTTGCGGATGGTGGCGCGGCTCAAACGGATCGCCGCGGCAACATCGGTCAGGCGGCTGTGCATCAGCACGACATCCGCCGCGTCGATCGCCACATCCGTACCCGCGCCGATCGCGATGCCGACATCCGCGCGGGTAAGGGCGGGCGCGTCGTTGATGCCGTCACCGACCATTGCGGTCTTGCCCTCCTGCATCAGGCGACGGATGACCGCCTCCTTGCCGTCGGGCAGGACATCGGCGATCACCTCGTCGACCCCCGCCTTTTGCCCGATCGCCCGCGCGGTGCGCTCGTTGTCGCCTGTCAGCATGACCACACGAATGCCCATATCTCGCAGCTGCTTGATCGCAGCCGGGCTGTCTTCCTTGAGCACATCGGCGACAGCGATGACACCAAGCAAGTTGCCATCGAGGGCGAAGAACAAGGGGGTCTTCCCCTCCTCTGCCAGTCGAGCGGCGACTTCTTTCGTCGCCGCGGGAACGGCGGTATGCTCGCCGATAAAGGCGCGGTTGCCGCCGACAAGCGGCTTGCCGTCCAGCACGGCTGTCAGCCCGTTGCCGGGCAGGATGCGAAACTCCGTCACCGCGGCGGGGGTCAACCCCTGCGCCTCGGCGCGACGGCAGATCGCGCCCGCGAGCGGATGCTCGCTCTTGTGCTCGAGCGCATACGCCGCCGCGAGCAGGTCGTTCTCATTTCCCGTGACGGGTAGGATGTCGGTCACCGTCGGCTCACCCTTGGTGATGGTGCCCGTCTTGTCCAGCGCGATGATTTTGGTCAGTCCCGCCTGCTCGAGCGAGGCGGCAGTCTTAAACAGCACACCGTGGCGCGCGCCGACGCCGCTGCCGACCATAATCGCGACGGGGGTGGCAAGCCCCAAAGCGCAGGGACAGCTGATAACCAGCACCGAGATGCCACGGGCAAGTGCAAAGCCAGCGGTCTGCCCGACGAACAACCATACGACCGCCGTCACCGCCGCGATGGCGATGACCGTCGGGACAAACACGCCCGACACCTTATCGGCGATCTTGGCGATCGGCGCCTTGGTCGCCGCTGCATCTTCCATAATCTTGACAATCTGCGACAGGGTGGTATCCTGCCCGACGCGGGTCGCGCGGCAGCGCAGGAAGCCTGAGCGGTTGATGGTCGCGGCAGACACGGTCTCCCCGACCGCCTTGTCGACGGGGATGCTCTCACCTGTCAGCGCGGATTCGTCCACCGCGCTGTCCCCCTCGACCACCGTGCCGTCCACCGGTACGGTCTCGCCCGGGCGCACGACGAAGATATCCCCCATTTGCACCCGCTCGATCGGCACGATCGTTTCCGCCCCGTCGACCACCACGGTGGCGGTCTTGGGCGCAAGTTGCATCAGACCCCGCAGGGCATCGGCGGTGCGTCCCTTGGAGCGCGCCTCCAGCATCTTCCCCACCGTGATGAGGGTGAGGATCATCGCCGCGGACTCAAAATAAAACTCGTGCATATAGTCCATCGCCGCGGCGTGGTCGCCCCGCCCCGCGGCAAAGATCATCGCAAACAGCGCGTAGGTGCTGTAGCCGAACGCCGCGCCCGCGCCAAGGGACACCAAGGTATCCATATTCGGCGAGCCGTGAAAAAGGCCGCGCACGCCGCTGATAAAGAAGCGCTGATTGATCACCATCACGATGGCGGTGAGCATGAGTTGAATCAGCCCCTGCGCGACATGATTTTCCGCAAGCGCAGCGGGCAGCGGCCAGCCCCACATCATACTACCCATCGAGAGGTACATCAGCGGCAACAGGAACACAAGCGACGCGATCAGCCTGCGCAAAAGAGCGGGCGTCTCGCGGTCGGTCAGCGGGTCGTCTTGGGGCTGATCCGCCGTAGGCGCCCCTTTAAGCGCGGCGGAATAGCCCGCCTGCGTCACCGCAGCGATCACCGTCTCAGGAGAGGCCGTGCCCTCGACACCCATGGAGTTGGTCAGCAAGCTCACCGAGCAGCTCGTCACGCCGTCGACGGCGCACACCGCCTTCTCCACCCGCGCACTGCACGCCGCGCAGGTCATCCCCGTCACGCGATACTGTCTCACGCTCACCAACTCCTTTCCGTTTTTCTTCCCCTCTATTTTACCCGTAAACACACCGCTCGTCAAGTGGCGGTTAGCAAAACTAACCGTCTATATCCCCCGCCCCCTTTAGGCAAGGGGGCCTTAAAATCGCACAAAAAGCGGCCGTCGGCAGATGCCGACGGCCTTTGAAGGAAGATATAGTGCGTTCTCTCTGAAATCTTATTGTTGCGACCCCGTCACCATCGCGGAAGGGTCGGCGACCGTCGTGCTCGTCGGTGTCATAATCAGCGGCTCGTAGGCAAACACCTCGTCAATCAGCGCCTGATCGTCGCTGTAGAGGGCATCCGCCATCTCGCGATAGGTGTATCGGTCATTATAATAACCGCTGTACATTTCTGCCTTTTGGTCCAGAATGTCCGCCCACCCCATGGCGACGATCAATTCCTGCTTTGTTATACCGAAGTGCTTGAGGAAATGCACAACCGTAATTTGCTCACGCTCTTGAGCGGTGAGCTGTGCCGTGTTGAGCCAACCGTTCTCTTGCAAATAAGCCTTCACCTTGTCGGGACCGACGTAGACTTCCAGCCGTCCGTCAATGCCGTGATAGAACATCACGTGCTTTTGACAGGCATTCTTATCGCCGCCGATGCTGCTCAGACGGACGGTGGTGGTGGCTGCACTACCTTGGGTAACCGTGTGTTTGAGAACGGTCGTTGTCAGATTCCCTGTTGTCGTGGTGGTATTTTCAAGCGCAGTTTTCTGCGTCGTCGGGTGCGCGAGCGATTGCGTAGTTGTTTGCCATGATTCCTGGGCTATATTGCTCTCCGGCACAGAGCTTTCGGGAACACCGACGGGCAGATTAGCGTTCCCGCCACCGCCCAGATGCCCCGTCGCCGCGAGTGAAATAAACAGTACCGCCACACACGCCGCCAATGCGGCGATAGGCTTTGCATACCGCACGATAAACGGCTTTGGCTTCTCCCCTGCCGTGCGGCAGTAGGTCAGAATATCTTCCTTCAAATTCGGCGGAACGGGGATGTCTGCATACAGTTTCTGTAATTCTTGCATCATAACTGTTCCTCCTTATATAGTTTTTCGAGCAGCTGCCGCCCTTTACGCAAACGCATCTTGACCGTCGATTGGGTGAGATGCTCCATTTCGGCGATCTCTCGCACTTTGTAACCGTGGATGTAGTGCAGCATCAGCACACTTTTGTACATATCGGGCAATAAGCGCAGGGCTTCGGGCAACGAGGACGCCTCGGGCGCCGCCTGCTCGGGCAGATGCTCGAGCGGCACCTGCGGATGCCGTGAGCGAGAACGGTGAACATTTTTACACAGATTGGTGGACACCCGCAGCAGCCACGCCTTCTCGTGCTCGTCGCTCTCGAAATCGGGTGACTTGCGCCAATAGCGCAGAAAGGTCTCCTGCACCACATCCTGCGCGTCCTGCTCCTGCCCGAGCAACATATAGCTATGGCAATACAGCATCGCGCTGTATCGATCCACCGCCGCCTCCAGCATTACCATCGTTTTCGGGCTGTTCGACATCCATTTCACCGTCCTCTCACGCGCGGCAATGAGCCGCGACATCCGCTTTCCTCATCTATCATACACCACAGAGCACCGTTTGGTCAAAGGGATGGAAAATTTTTCTCAGATATTTGACAAAGAATGCGGAAATGAGTATGATATATACATCAAAAAGGCAAAGGACGCGATCAGATGACGGAAGAATTTTCCCGCACAGCGCTACTGCTCGGTGACGAGGCAATGGAAAAGCTCGCACGCGCCAAGGTGGCGGTGTTCGGCATCGGCGGGGTCGGCGGCTACACCGTTGAGGCGCTCGCACGCAGCGGGGTCGGCACGCTGCACCTCATCGACGACGACAAGGTTGCTCTTTCCAACATCAATCGCCAGATCCTCGCCACCCACGACACCGTCGGGCAGTATAAGGTGGATGTCGCCGCGGCGCGTATCGCCGCCATCAACCCCGCCGCGACGGTGGTCACCCATCGCACCTTCTACCTTCCGCAGACGGCGGGTGACTTTGACCTCGCGCAATACGACTACATCGTAGACGCCATCGACACCGTTGCGGGCAAGCTCGCCCTCGCCGAGGGCGCGGCCACGGCGGGCGTGCCGCTCATCAGCTCCATGGGCGCGGGCAACAAGCTCGACCCCACCGCTTTTCGCGTCGCGGACATTACCGACACCGCGGTGTGTCCCCTCGCCCGCGTGATGCGTAAGGAACTGAAAAAGCGCGGTATCCACCATCTCAAGGTGGTCTATTCCGAGGAAGAGCCGCTCACCCCACTCGGTGCAATCGCCGACAAGCCCGCTGCATCGAGCGACACCCGCCCGCAGCAACGGCGCATAAAACCCACCCCCGGCAGCAACGCTTTCGTCCCCTCGGTGGTCGGGCTGATCATCGCGGGCGAGGTCATCAAAGATCTCATCAAGTAGCCCTTGCTTTTTCCGCCGAATACGTCTATAATGGATTTATTAACACACAAGGAGTGCATCACGATGCATCTGCAGGAATCGGGCGAAATGTATCTTGAGACCATCCTCGTCCTGAGCAAAAAAAATCCCGCTGTGCGAGCGATCGACATCAGCGAGCATATGGGGTATTCCAAGCCCAGCGTCAGCCGCGCGGTCGGTCTGCTCAAGAACGGCGGGTTCATCACGGTGGACAAGGATGGTTTCATCGCCCTCACCGAGGACGGTCTCGCCGTCGCGAGCAAGATCTACGAGCGGCACACCCTGCTCACACAGTTTCTCATTCGGCTTGGGGTCGACCCCGACACCGCCTCCGAGGACGCCTGCAAGCTCGAGCACGCCATCAGCGACACCTCTTTTGAGGCGATCAAGCGCTACGCTAACGAAAACACATAAAAGATCCCGCGGTCAGCCGACCGCGGGATCTTTGCGTTTTATCTTTACTTCACCTGCGAGATCGCCACGGCGCAAGCAACGGTCATACCGACCATCGGGTTGTTACCTGCACCGATAAGACCCATCATTTCAACGTGCGCAGGCACGGAAGAAGAGCCGGCGAACTGCGCGTCGCCGTGCATACGGCCCATGGTATCGGTCAGGCCGTAGGAAGCGGGGCCTGCCGCCATGTTATCGGGGTGCAGGGTACGACCCGTGCCGCCGCCCGAAGCCACGGAGAAATACTTCTTGCCGTTCTCGATCGCCCACTTTTTATAAGTGCCGGCAACGGGATGCTGGAAGCGGGTGGGGTTGGTGGAGTTACCGGTGATGGAGACCTCCACGCCCTCTTTCTGCATGATCGCCACGCCCTCGTTGACGTCGTTGGCACCATAGCACTTAACCAGCGCACGCTCGCCGTCAGAGAACGCCTTCTCACGCACGACCTTCAGCTCGCCCGTGTAGAAATCATAATCGGTCTCCACGTAGGTGAAGCCGTTGATACGGCTGATGATATACGCCGCATCCTTGCCCAGACCGTTGAGGATGACGCGCAGGGGGGTCTTACGCACCTTGTTGGCGGTGCGGGCGATACCGATCGCGCCCTCCGCAGCGGCAAAGGACTCGTGGCCCGCGAGGAACGCAAAGCAGGTGGTCTCCTCGCTGAGCAGCATCTTGCCGAGGTTGCCGTGGCCGAGACCAACCTTACGCTGGTCGGCAACAGAACCGGGCACGCAGAACGCCTGCAGACCCTCGCCGATGACGGCGGCGGCCTCGGCGGCGTCGGTCACGCCGCGCTTGAGCGCGAGCGCCACACCCATAGTGTACGCCCACACGGCGTTCTCAAAAGCGATGGGCTGAACGCCCTTAACGATCGCGTCAACATCAATACCCTTGGAGAGGCACAGATCGCGGCACTCCTCCAGAGAGCCCAGACCATTTTCCGCCAGGAATTTTTCAATACCCGGCATGCGGCGGTCTTTACCTTCAAACTTCACATCGTTCGCCATCTGGTCATTCCTCCTTCTTATTCTTCACGGGGGTCAATGTACTTCGCCGCATTATCGAAGCGACCGTACTGACCGATGTTCTTCTCATAAGCCTCGTTGGCGCTCATGCCGTGACGGATGTCCTCCATCATCTTGCCGAGCTTCACGAACTGATAGCCGATAACCTCGCCCTCGTCGTCGAGCGCGATCTTGGTCACATAGCCCTCCGCCATCTCGAGATAGCGGACGCCCTTGACATTGGTGGAGTACATCGTGCCGATCTGCGAACGCAGGCCCTTACCGAGGTCCTCGAGACCGGCACCGATGGACAGACCGTCCTCGGAGAAGGCGGACTGGGTGCGGCCGTACACGATCTGCAGGAACAGCTCACGCATCGCGGTGTTGATCGCGTCGCACACCAGGTCGGTATTGAGGCACTCGAGCAGGGTCTTGCCGGGCAGAATCTCTGCGGCCATCGCGGCAGAGTGGGTCATACCGGAGCAGCCCAGTGTCTCCACCAGAGCCTCTTCGACAATGCCCTTCTTAATGTTCAGCGTCAGCTTGCAGGCGCCCTGCTGGGGAGCGCACCAGCCCACACCGTGAGTCAGACCGGAGATGTCGGCGATCTCCTTGGACTTGATCCACTGACCCTCTTCCGGAATCGGGGCGGGGCCGTGGTTCGGGCCCTTCTTGACTATGCACATTTTTTCGACTTCATGGGTATAGTTCATGTTGGAACTCCTTTCGGTTTTTACTGTACACGCCAAAGCGCATTTTCGTACGCATATATTATAGCCCTATTTTCTGCCATTTTCAAGTCCTATCCGTGAAATACAGATAAAAATTTCACAAGCATTTGCGGGTTGTTTTTGGTCTATATCCCGAAAAACAAAAAAAATCTGCCGTCGAGCAGTTGCTCGACGGCAGATAATAGACGTTACACAGGCGTGACGACCACGTCGGCGGTGTGGGTGCCGTTCGGATCTTCCTTGCGGTCACGCTGTTCGAAGAACTTCGGCGCCACCTGCGGGAACATCGCGTAGGTCAGCACGTCCTCCTCCTGCTTGACATACGGTGCGGCCTCGGCCTTGAGCTTATCCAGCTCGGGCTCGAGAGTGTCCGCAAAGCGGCAGGTGATTGGCTCATCGTCGCCGAGGATCTTCTTGGAAAATTCGGGATCGATCGGCGCAGGAGTTTTACCGTAGTCACCGTGGATCATACCGCGGAACTCCTTGGTGACCATCTTATACCGCTCGCCCATAATGACATTGAACACCGCCTGCGTGCCGACGATCTGGCTCGTCGGGGTAACCAGAGGCGGATAGCCCGAATCCTCACGCACGCGCGGGATCTCCGCGAGCACCTCGTCGAGCTTGTCTTCCTTGCCCGCTTCCTTGAGCTGACCGAGCATATTGGAGAACATACCGCCCGGCACCTGATAAAGCAGGGTGTTGGCGTCGACGCTTAGCGACTTCGGGCTGATCTGGCCCGAGCCGATATATTTCTCGCGCAGCTTCGCGAAGTGCGCGCGCACAACGTTGAGCTGGTTCAGGTCCAGACCCGTGTCATACTCGGTGCCCTGCAACGCCGCAACGAGGGACTCGGTCGGCATATGCGACGTACCGATAGATAGGGGGCTCATCGCGGTGTCCACGATGGACGCGCCCGCCTCGATACCCTTCATAATGGACATCGACGCAAGACCCGCGGTATAGTGGCTGTGGATGTCGATCGGGATGCTGACTGCCTCTTTGAGACGGGAGACCAGATCGTAGCAAGCATAGGGCGTCAGCAGACCCGCCATATCCTTGATGCAGATGGAGTTGGCACCCATCTCCTCGAGGGTCTTGGCGTAGTTGGTGTAGTACTCATTATTATGCACGGGGCTGAGGGTGTAGCTGATGCAGCCCTGCACATGCGCCTTCTCCTTGTTGGCGGCGCGGATCGCGGTCTGCAGGTTGCGGGCATCGTTGAGCGCATCGAAGATGCGGATGACGTCGATACCGTTCGCGACCGACTTCTGCACGAAGTATTCCACCACGTCGTCAGCATAGGGGCGGTAGCCCAGCATATTCTGACCGCGGAACAGCATCTGCAGCTTCTGATGGGGCATCTCCTTACGCATAATGCGCAGGCGCTCCCAGGGATCTTCGTTTAAGAAACGGATACAGGAGTCGAAGGTCGCACCGCCCCAGCACTCGACGGAGAAGTACGGGATCTTATCCATCTCGGCGAGGATCGGGCGCATCTCGTCCATCGTCATACGGGTGGCCAGCAAAGACTGGTGGGCATCGCGCAGGACGACTTCGGTAATTTTGATCGGCTTTGCCATGTCACACACCTCGCAAAAATCAGTTCATCGCCAGCAGAGCCTGACCGGACTCGACGCTGTCACCCTTGTTGACGTAGACAGCGGCGACGGTGCCGTCGGCAGCCGCCTGAATCTCATTCTCCATCTTCATCGCCTCGAAGATGACGAGGACATCGCCTGCCTTGACCGCGTCGCCGGCCTTCACCTTGATGTCGACGATGGTGCCGGGCATCGGGCAGGTCACATCAGCAGCACCGGCAGCAGCGGGAGCCGGAGTAGCAGCAGGAGCAGGAACAGCAGGAGCAGCGGCGGGAGCGGCAGCAGCGCCGATCTCCTCGACCTCGACCTCGTAGGCGTTACCATTCACAGTGACATTAAACTTTTTCATTTTCAGTCAATCCTTTCTCTATGCGGTGTGGGGATACCCCATATTGCACCAAATTACTGTTATTATACGCTATTGTCAAGAATTTAGCAAGCGTTATTTTCTGCATTTACACTCGCCGCGGAAAAATTTTTCTATCGAAACTATCCAAACGCCGTTGTCGTCCTCGAATTCGAGTCGGCGAAGAATCGGTGCAAGCGCGCTTACACAACAAACGCCTTTGATCGCACCGCGGCAATCGCCCGTATTGAGCACCGAGCGGATGAGTCCCTCGCTCATCATTGGCAGGGCGGTATCCACCGCCAGTATCTCCACCGCGTCACCGTCCATACGAAACAGCGCGTGGCCGTCGACCGTACCGCCGCTGTCGCGCAGCACCATCGCGTCCGCCCCCTCAGGCGCGGAAATCGCCTGCAAAAACGCCTCATCGGCGGGCATTATGGTAATCACGGTCAGGCTCCTTTCCGTATTTAATATATCCTGCGGCAATCTTCTTTGTCGACCCCGATGCCACGACAAGCTCGCGCACCTCTTTCGGCGTCAGATATCGCCAGCAGCCGGGCGGCAGCATCCCGAGCTTCACCCCACCGATCGCATTGCGGCGCAGGCGGGCAACCTCTAAGCCCAGTGCCTCGCACATACGGCGGATCTGGCGGTTTCTCCCCTCGTACAGCGTGATTTCCACCACGCAGCGCCCCGCCTCACTGGATACGATGTTCACCTTCGCGGGTGCGGTCTTACGGCCGTCGATCACGATACCCTCCTCAAAGCGCAGCTTCTGCTCATCGGTCATCGGTGAGCGCAGGGTGACGCGGTAATATTTCGGAATATGGGTGGACGGGTGCATCACCGCGTTGGCGAAATCGCCGTCGTTGGTCATCAGCAGAAGCCCCTCCGACTCACGGTCTAGACGCCCGACGGGATAGACGGGCGCATCCAATCCGCGCACCAATTCTTCCACACATTTGCGGCCGTGTTCATCACTCATCGTGGTGATAAAGCCGCGCGGCTTGTGCAGCGCGATATACACGGGAGCGGCCGCTGCCGCAAGTTTTTTGCCGCGCACGTGGATGACATCCTTGCGGTCGTCCGCCTTGTCACCGAGACTCGCCACACGGCCGTTGACCTTGACGTGACCGCCCGCGATGAGCTCCTCCGCCTTGCGGCGGGAGGCGACGCCCCGCTCGGACAGCAGTTTTTGCAATCGTACCATTGCCATAATTTATTGTTCCTTTCCATTTAAGAGAAATCAGCGTAAAAACATTTCTCCCAATAAACAAAACCATTGCCACACCTGCAGGTGCAGGGGCGGCAGCTCTCTTTCGGCGACGCTCTCGGTCGCGCGGATGGGCACGCAGGCAAGCTCACGCTCGCCCGCGGTGTAGCGGACATGTCCCAGCACATCCCCCACTGCGACAGGCGCCCATACGAAATCGGGCAGTTCCACACACGCGGTGGCGCTCTCCCCCTCCCGCAAAACACAGGCAGGGATCTCCTCGGGCGCAATCGACACAGCATCCGCCGCACCGCCCGCCACAGGGCAGGTGTCAGGCGCCACGTCCGGCATCATCTCGCGATGCAAAAGCGGGAATGCATAGTTATACAGCGCCATATGATCGTTCCAGTAGTCTCCGCCGTTGAGGGTGGTGACAATCAGCGTCACGCCGTCCCGCTCGACCGCAGACACCAAACAACGACCCGACTTCTTGGTAAAGCCCGTTTTGAGCCCGATCGTGCCGTCGTACAGCTTTAACAGCTTATTGTGGTTGCTGACCGTCATTTTGACCCCGCCGACGGTGATGGTTTCCGCCTTACTCGCGCACAATTCCGCGAGCAGCGGCTGCTTTAATACCGCCGCACCGAGCAGTGCCATATCCCGCGCGCTCGCGCTGTGCCCGTCCTTGTCAAGGCCCGATGGAGTGACGAACAGACTGTCGGTCATCCCGAGGGTCAACGCGCGGCGGTTCATCCGCTCGGCGAAGGTGAGCAGGCTCTCGTCCATCAAAAGGGCGAGCGCGTTCGCGGTGTCGTTGCCCGAAGCGAGCAGCAGTCCCGCAAGCAGATCACGCACCGTGATCTCCTCCCCCGCTTTCAGCCCGATCTGCGTCCCCTCCACCGGCAACGCCGCCGCAGGAACGGTAACGGTGCGGTTTGGGTCAAGATTTTCTGCCGCAAGCAGGGCAGTCATCAGCTTGGTCGTGCTCGCCATCGGGCGGGCGGTGCGGACATCCTTTTCATACAGGATGAGCCCCGAGTCGGGCTCGTACACCACCGCCGACAGCGAAGATATCGCAGGCGCGGCATGCACCGTCAGCCCATCGGCATAGAAAAGCAGTAGCGCCGGACATACCAGCGCCGCTGCCCATCGTTTCCATTTCACTGGAATCCCTCCATCCGCATTAGCCTTTAACAAACCTTATGCAGACCGAGGGCAATCCATTCATTTACGCCTCATTGGGCGTCTCGTCTTTTTTCTTCTTGTTGAAGAACTTATCCATCATCTCGGGTACCATGGACACCACGCGGTCAGCCGACGAGGGCTTGTCAGAGATCGGCAGGATGTTGATGCTGCCGTCCTTGATGGTGATGAACGCCACGGGAGTGATGTTAATGCCCGCGCCCGCGCCGCCGCCGAACAGCTCGACATTCGACTTGCTGGGCAGATCGGAGCCGCCCGAGGCAAAGCCGTAGGAGATCTTGGACACGGGGATCAGCGTCGTGCCGTCCTCAAGAGTGATCGGGGTGCCGACAACGGTGTCCGCGTCCACCATACCGCGGATCTTGTCCACCGAAACACCCATCAGACCTTCGACATTCTTATTTGCCATGATTCGTTTCCTCCTTATCGGTTATCAAATCATTTGGTTCGCCTTGTTTTAACAGCATAAATTTCACGAGCAGCACGATCGCCGCTCCCGCTACACGGTAAACCCAAATATGCAGACGCACATCTGCACTCACCGTACTGTTCTCCATCAAAAAATTCGGCTCGACACGCAAGCCGCGTTTTCGCACCTTGATGACCCCCGCGATCGCAGTTAGTGCAGGATACAGCACGCTGCACACCTGCCCATAGCGGATCGCGGTGGCATCCACGTCACCGTCGGCGACAATGAGTTCGAGCTTCAGCTTATCCACCGTGATGCTGCGCAGCACACACCCGACCGCCTGCCCCGCGAGCTTCGCCAGATCGGTCAAGTAACCGAGCGTCGCGGCGACACCGTCCTCCTTGAAGGATCGGGACACTTCCCCGAGCAGCTCCTTGACTTTGGACGGTTTGGCGGATGCAGATGTCTTGGCGGTTTTTCCTTCTGTTTCCTCGGGCTTGTCCTCGCTCGGCAACAACGAAATTGGCACGCCGAGCATCCATAGCTGCACGCGCAATTCGTCCTCATAGGTGATGCGCGCGTATACAGGGACAAACAGCACCAACAGGATGAGCAGGAGCACCAACACCAACAGCCCTAACAGAATGTACAGTATCGGCAAGGCTTACTCCTCCGCTTCTTCCTCGCTGCCGAACAATTCTGCATCCTCCGGCAGGGGTTGTTCCTGCTGTAGCATCTCATCCATCGTGGTCTCATCCATCGCACTCTCCTGCTTTTGCGGCAGGGGCGGCAGCTGCTCGAGCGACGAGATGCCAAAACAACGCAAAAAATTCGAGGTTGTTCCGTACAGCAGCGGACGGCCGGGCAGATCCATCCGCCCGCGCTCCTCGATGAGGCCCTTCTGCTGCAAGCCCTGCATCACCGCGCTGCAGTCCACGCCGCGCACCTGCTCAACGAACGGACGGCTGACGGGCTGGTTATAGGCGATGATGGCGAGCACCTCCATCGCCGCCTGCGACAGCGGCGTGTTGCGGCGAATATCCATCGCCTTGCGCACGTAAGCGGCGCACGCCTTACTGCTGCATAGCTGATAGCGATCGTCAAGTTTGAGTGCCGTCAGTCCGCCGCCACGGGTGTTGATGTCCTGCATCCAGTCGTCGGCGATGCGGGCGGTGGTTGCCTCATCCAGCTCAAGCGCCAGAGCCAAACGGCTCAACGGCACGGGTTCGCCGCTGGCAAACACGATCGCCTCCACCGCGGCCTGATATTGTTTAATTTCCATTGTTATTATCCTCCTCAGGCACGGTGTTGTCCCATTCCTCGGGCGGGCGCATCTGCACCTGCTGCTCCTTACCCTCGCCATCGACGCTGATGCGCTTGGACTTGATGAGCTCGAGCAGGGCGAGGAAGGTCGCGACCATCTCGGACTTAGACTCCGCCTTCTCAAACAGCGAATGATACTTCACCGACTTGCGGGTGTACAACCGCCGTAGCACGTACGCAATGCGGGAGGACACCGACACGATCTTACGCGCTACGATGCCGCTAAACGCCTGCGCGGGCGGCGGTAAGCGCCGTTTTCCGCGTCCCGCCGCGGCGAGGAACGCGTCCAGCATCTCGCTCGGCTGATGGGTGCGGCGATAGGTCAGATCCGGCTCGATCTCAGTCGGCTCGCGCACGAACAAGTCGCTACCAATATAGTCGGTCGCGAGCCGTCGTGCCATCTGCTGACACAGCTGATACTCGATGAGTTGTCCCGTCAGTTCGCGGCGAAGCTCCTCTGTCTCTTCCTCATACCGCGGCAACAGCATCACCGACTTAATATGCACCAGGCGCGCCGCCATCTCGAGGAACTCGCTGGCGACGTCCATATTGTACTCTTTCATTTCCTTGATCGCGGCGAGGTACTGCTCCAGCACCTCGGCGATGGGAATGTCGTAGATATTCAGTTTATTCTTCTGCACGAGGAAGAGCAACAAGTCAAGCGGCCCTTCAAAATCACGCAGTTTATAGGATATTGTTTCCATTCCTACGCTCCTGTATGCGTATATTTCAAGTTTACAGCTCGAATAGGGCAAAGAGAATCGTGAACACACCGTTACGCAGTGCCAACAGCGGGCCGTCCAGCACTCCCGTCATCAGCAGCACAAACAGACCCATCGTGATATAACGGCTGTTCACCTCGAGGAAATACGCCCATTTCCCCGGCAGCAGGCTGCTCCACAGCCGCGAGCCGTCAAGCGGCGGAATGGGCAGCAGATTAAACACCGCGAGCGAGATATTGACCGACGCGATAACTTTGATGAGTATCAGCCACAGAGCATTAAACACCGCCTCATCCGTAACAAAGAACAAACTCACGCGGAAGATCGCCACCGCCGCGACCGCCAACAACAGGTTAGACAGCGGTCCTGCCAGCGCAACGAGAATCATATCGCGCTTATAGTTGCGGAAATTGCGCGGATTAACGGGAACGGGCTTCGCATAGCCGATGCCGACGGTGAGCATCATCACCGTACCCCACACATCCAAGTGCTTGAACGGGTTGAGCGTCAGACGCCCGTGCCACTTCGCCGTGTCATCGCCGCACAGATGCGCCGCGAAGGCGTGCGCCAGCTCGTGCACGGGCAAAATGAGCAGAATCAGCACCGCGTAGCCGAACATCAGATAGAGAATGGACGCAACATCCATCTCTTCCCGATTTTGCATAAATTGCAGTAACATAACCAAAACCTCGCATAGGCATATTGATAGACAGTATATATCATACCAAAATATGATAAAAAATACAAGCCCTTCTGCAAAGAAAGCAGGTAAAAGAAACTTTTTTTGCAAAGGTTGTAAAAAACACTTGATTTTTTTCGGGAAATCTGCTAATATAGTCCCGTTGCTTTGCGCAGAGGTGTTTCCCTCTGCCTCAGACTATGCCGGATAGGTCTAATTGACCTAAACAAGAAGGAGGTGCAGAACCATGGCAAAATGTGATTTCTGCGGCAAGAGTGTTACCTTTGGTATTCGTGTGTCCCACTCCCACAGACGGTCTAACCGCAGCTGGAAGCCCAACATCTGCCGCGTAAAGGCGATTGTTGACGGCTCCCCCAAGAGAGTGTACGCCTGCACCCGTTGCCTGCGTTCCGGAAAGGTTACCCGCGCGGTGTAATTCCAAACTCACAAACAACCAAGGTCTTTCGGCTTTTCACCGAGAGACCTTGTTGTTTTTTGTATACATCTTCGACGTCCTGCCCATACTGTTTTCGAAAGGATGGGATGGCGAAATGTATAACAAGGTGGAAATTTGCGGTGTCAACACCGCAACCCTCAAAGTGCTGACAGAAGCGGAGAAAATCGCTCTGCTCAGGCAGATGCAGGCAGGTGATAAGCAAGCGCGCGAAAAACTGGTCAACGGCAACCTGCGACTGGTGCTCAGCGTCATTCAGCGCTTCACCCAGCGCGGAGAAAATCTCGACGATCTCTTTCAGGTCGGATGCATCGGACTCATCAAGGCCATCGACAACTTTGATCTCTCTCTCGACGTACGCTTCAGCACCTATGCCGTGCCGATGATCATCGGCGAGATCCGCCGCTATCTACGGGACAACAACGCCATCCGCATCAGCCGCAGTATGCGGGACACCGCCTACCGCGCGATGCAGGCGAAGGAGCAGCTGATGGCGGAAAATCACCGCGAGCCGACCATCGAGGAGATTGCGAAGCATCTCGAACTGCCGAAGGAGGAGATCGTTGTCGCGCTCGAGGCGATCGTCGACCCCGTGTCGCTGTACGAGCCGATCTACAACGACGGCGGCGACACCATCTACGTGATGGATCAGGTCAGCGACCGAAACGACGACAAAAGCTGGCTCGACGAGATCGCGCTCAAGGAAGCGATCTCGAACCTGAGCGACCGCGAGCGCAAGATCCTTAATCTGCGGTTTTTCAAAGGACTGACGCAGGTAGAGGTGTCGGGCGAGATCGGTATCTCGCAGGCGCAGGTCAGCCGTCTGGAAAAAGGCGCGCTAGATAAGATCAAAAAGGAATTGTGATGAAAAGCCCTCTGTCAATCGGCAGAGGGCTTTTGAAACTTTTCTGACTAGAATATGGTAAAAACAGTTGCTTTTTCTGCTTGTTTGCGGTATTCTTACCTTACCATTGGCAAGGAGGGACACCCAATGAACAACACAACCGAAAAACCGTATACCGGTAATGCTGCAATCCTCTACAATGAGCAGCACAGCAGCGTCGACGAACAGGCAGAGGCGATGCGTCAGCGCATACTCGCCTACCCCGACACCGTAAAGCCATCCGCCAGCGGCACGACCTACTACATATCCTTTAACGGCAACGATGCGAATGACGGCACGTCGCCCGAAACCGCGTGGCGCACCACCGACCATCTGCGCGATGAGCAAAACCCGCTGGGGCACGGTGACGTCGTTCTGTTTGAACGCGGCGGCATCTACCGCAGACGCTTTGGTCTGACGGCGGGCGTGTCCTACGCCGCCTACGGCGAAGGACCCAAACCCTGCATCTACGGCGGTCCGCACAACTATAACGACCCCGCTCTGTGGGTGAGAACCGATATCCCGAACGTGTGGAAGGTGGACACCAAGGGGCTCGGCGACGTCGGCAACTTTGTGTTCGATCACGGCGTGCATTGCGCGAAAAAGACGCTCAACATCAACCAGCTCATCGAAGAGTTCTGCCTCTACTGCGATAACGAGAACGAGGTCACCTACCTCTATCACAGCGCAGGCAACCCCGCCGAGTGCTACGGTGATATCGAGATCTCCCCCGCCGGCTCGCTGCTGCACGCACCATTCGGCAACAACGTCAACATCATCATCGAAAACTTGTGCCTCAAATACACGGGTGCGCACGGTATCGGTATGGCACGAGACACTGACAACATCACCGTGCGCGGCTGTGAGATCGGCTGGATCGGCGGCTCCTACACCAAATGGGGCGCGCTCGGCAACGGCTTCGAGGTGCTGGATAACTGCAACAACATCGTCGCGGAGGATAACTGGATCTACCAATGCTACGACGCGGGGCTGACCCACCAGTCGGGGCATCCCAACGGTACGCTCGAGCAACACATCTATTATCGCCGCAATCTTGTCGAGTATTGCAATTACAATATCGAGTATTTTGTCAACTCCACCTACGGCAAGGTGAAAGATTCCGTTTACGAGGACAATATCCTGCGCTTCGCGGGCTACGGCTTCGGTTCTCTGTGGCGCGTGCAGAGCGAGGACAGCGCGACCGCTAACGTAAACGGCTGGCGTCGACCGATGCCCTGTGAGAATTTCGTCATCCGCAATAACATCTTCGACACCTCGGGCCGTTATCAGATCACTTCCAAGCATACCAACAACGAGTTCGGACCAACGGTCGTGGGTAACACGTGGATCTTAGACAACCAGCCCGACTCTGCCGTTGCGCTACAGATCGACAATAGAACCGAAGGCTGGATTCAGGGGCCCCACACGCTGTGGGCGCGGTCAAAAGAGGAAGCGGAAGAGAACGTGCGCAAGATCGACTCCGCTCCCGCCGAGATCCGCTACGAGGAAAGAGAACACACCGAAAAACGCGTGTCTCGCCGCATCGAAAAAGACGAAATCAACATCGCCAACATCTAATCGTATGAAAAAATCCGTGAGGACAAACGTCCTCACGGATTTTTTCGTTTATTTTACCGCGCCGAGGGTGGCCGCCATCACGGCCTTGATGGTGTGCATACGGTTCTCCGCCTCGCGGAACACCACCGAGCGCTCGCTCTCGAACACCTCGTCGGTGACCTCCATCGAGTCGCGACCGAAGCGCTCGCCCATCTCCTTGCCAACACCAGTCTTGTCATCGTGGAACGCGGGCAGGCAGTGCATAAACACCGCATCCTCTGCCGCCATCTCCATAAGCGCCGTGTTCACCTGATAGGGTGCAAGCTCACGGATGCGCTCCTCCCACACCTCGACCGGCTCGCCCATCGACACCCACACATCGGTGTAAATGACGTTAGCGCCCTTCACCGCCTCAGCGGGATCTTCGCAGAAACGTAAGGTCGCGCCCGTTTCGGCGGCGACCGCCTCGCACGCGGCGACCAGTTCGGGGTCAGGGAAATACTTCTTCGGCGCGCAGGCAGTGAAATTCAGCCCCATCTTCGCGCAACCGACCATCAGAGAGTTACCCATATTATAGCGGGCATCACCCATATAGACAAAATTAATGCCCGCGAGCTTGCCGAACTGCTCACGGATGGTGAGAAAGTCGGCAAGGATCTGGGTCGGGTGGAACTCGTTGGTCAGTCCGTTCCACACAGGGACAGATGCGTATTTCGCCAGTTCCTCCACGATCTCCTGCCCGAAGCCGCGGTATTCGATGCCGTCGTAGATGCCGCTGAGCACACGCGC
Organism: Clostridiaceae bacterium; assembly: GCA_904501705.1. Taxonomy (GTDB): domain Bacteria; phylum Bacillota; class Clostridia; order Oscillospirales; family Acutalibacteraceae; genus UBA5905. The sequence continues at coordinate 26,726 of CAJGCA010000018.1, forward strand.
GGTATCGGCGATGCTCTCTTTCTTGCCGATCTGCGAGCCCGAGGGATCAAGATAGGTCGTACCCATACCAAGATCGTGCGCCGCCACCTCAAAGCTGCAGCGCGTACGGGTGCTGGTCTTTTCGAAAATTAGCGCGATGTTCTTGCCCTCGCACAGACGATGCGGAACACCTGCCTTCTTCTTTGCCTTAAACTCCGCCGCGAGGTCGATCAGCGCACTGATCTCCTCGGGCGTATAATCCAACAGCTTGAGAAAATCTCTGCCTGCAAAATTCATAATCAGCTCTCCTTATTCCGCACAGACTTCTTTAAGTACATTCAATGCTTTTGTAAGCGTTTCCATCGGGATATTGAGCGCAGGCAACAGACGCACCTTATCCTTCGCCTTGATGACCAGCACGCCGCGTTCCATACAGCGGCGGATGACCTCGCCTGCGTCCTTCTCGGTCTTAATGCCAATCATCAGACCCATCCCCGATACACCGACAACGCCT
>CAJGCA010000019.1 GCA_904501705.1 Clostridiaceae bacterium
GGGAGATGAATTTGCCCGTCATCGTGCATGACCGCGATGCTCATGAGGATGTGCTTAACCTGCTGCGGGAATATCGACCGCGCGGGGTGGTTCACTGCTTTTCGGGCAGTGTCGAGATGATGCGCGAGGTGGTGGCGCTTGGGATGTATATCGGGCTCGGCGGCGCGACGACCTTTAAGAACGCGAAGCGCCCCGCAGCGGTCGCGGCTGCGGTGCCTGCCGACCGCCTGCTGCTCGAGACCGACGCGCCGTATATGGCGCCCGAGCCCTGCCGTGGGCATCGGTGCGACTCGTCGCTTATCCGCCACACCGCCGCCCGCATCGCCGAATTGCGCGGGGTGAGCACCGAGGAGTTGCTCGAGCAGACCTACGCCAATGCCGAACGGCTGTTTTTTGCGGAAATGATCAATTTTTTGGTAAAAAACGCGTGACAAAGATATTCGTTTGTGTTATGATTTGCAAGTAAGTGTAAGCAAAGCTTTTTGGAGGCATTGGTATGTCCGGTTTTTACGTTCCAACCAAAATCTACACCGGTGAATCGGCGTTCGAGAATCTCAAGAATTACCCGATCCATAACGTGTGTATTATCTGTGATCCCTTCGTGGCGAAAGCCGGGATGATCAAGAAACCGCTCGGCGTGCTGGAATCCATGGGGGCGACCTGCCACATTTTTTCCGACATCACGCCCGACCCGTCCACCGATCTGGTGAGCAAGGGTGTCAGTTGGATTCTCGAGAAGAAGCCCGACACCGTGATGGCAATGGGCGGCGGCTCCGCCATTGATGCGGCGAAGGCGATCAGTTATATGTACCAGAAGATCAACGGGGTGGAGAAGCCTTTGTGCATCGTCGCTCCGACGACCAGCGGCACGGGCAGCGAGGTGACCAGCTTTGCGGTCATCACCGACTCTAAGACCCATGCGAAATATCCCATCGTGGACGATAAGCTGTTACCCTGCATCGCGATGCTCGACCCGACGCTTGTGCGCAGTGTGCCGCCCGCCGTGACGGCGGACACGGGGATGGACGTGCTCGTGCACGCCATCGAGGCGAACGTCTCCACTGCTGCGACTGATTTCTCTGACGCGCTCGCTGAGAAGGCGATCCGTCTCGTGCGCGACTATCTGCCGCGTGTCTATCGTCAGGGTGAGGATATGGAGGCGCGTGAGCATATGCACAACGCATCCTGCCTTGCGGGTATCGCGTTTAATCATGCGTCGCTCGGTATCTGCCATTCCATCGCGCACGTGCTTGGCGCGCGCTTCGGTATCCCGCATGGCCGGGCGAACGCCATCGTGCTGCCGTACGTCATCGAGTATAACGCGCATATGTACGAAAAACACTTCCAGACCGACAACCGCGCCGCGAAGATCTATGCCCACATCGGCATTATCATCAACCCCGGCACCTACGTCGGACCTCAGGCGGTGCGTAATCTGACCATCGCCATCAATAAGCTGAAGAAGGATCTGGACATCCCGATGACCCTGCGTGAGACGGGCGTGGATGAAAAGAAATTTATGGATATGGTGCCCGAGATGGCAGAGATCGCCATCCAAGATAAGTGCACTGCTACCAATCCCCGCACCATCACCAAACCCCAAATGGTCGAACTGATGAAACGTATCTACAACGGCCGATAAAAAGTCAGACAAATAAACGCCCGCGGATCGAATGATCCGCGGGCGTTTGTTATCATATAAAGAATTTTCGCTGCATCGTCTCGCGGGCGGGGCGGCAGATGCCGAGGAACAACAAAAAACCACCGAGCAGTACGAGAACGGTGAGGGGATAAAGCGACCAGCCGACAAAGGTGATTGTGGGGAAGGTGACGGTCAGCAGAAACTCGATGAGCAGTGAAAGCCCCCCGAGCGCGATGGATGCGCTGCCGAGGATGTAAAGCTTACCGCCGCGAACGTACCGCAACAGGGTGACGACTGTCGTGACGATCAGCCCGAGTCCGCCGACCACGGGGAAGGCAAAGGTCAGAAACCAGCCGCCGTCGGTCACGACGTTAATATACAGCAGATACAGCCCAACAGCGGCAAAGCCGCACGGGGTGAAGATGACGGAATTCGGCTTTTTGAACCACGTCGGCAATAGGGCAATCACGTACCCGACGAGCAACGCGCCGATGACGTAGCCCGACCAGGTGACGCGAGGGCTGAATTGCAGATCACACAGCAGCACGATCAGCATCGGCAGCACCAGCGCAACGGTGGTGAGCGCCTGCGGCCACAGGGAGCGCTTGTTGGCGATCGGGAATTTTCCAATGGGATAGAGCGGCTCAGATTCCTCGCGGCGGATGGCGGGGTGATAGACCTGCGTCTGACACAGCGGGCACTGCGCCTCAGTATCCACAAGCTTAACGCCGCATTGTACACAATACATACGATTCTCCTTTACTTGACAGTGTTCGCCTGTCGGTTGCTACGCACCGCCACCGACAGCCCGAGATCGCGCAGGACACGGTGAAAATGGTATTCCAGCTCCGACTCCTTGATATTGCGGATGAAGTTGATATATAGCGTGTCGCCGTAGGACAGCACGCCGCAGTTGTGCGGTGCATTCGCCTGCACGCCGAGGATAAAGTCCATCCGTTCGACGTACGGGCGCATTGCCTCGGGCAGCTTTACCGCGCCGAGGTTGGACAGCGTCAGGCAGGATTTGCGCTCGCCGACGGTGTCGAAGATCGCCTTCATCACGATGTTTTTGATGAACAACGGCATTACCCGCACCGCCATAATGCGCTCGCTGCTGACGTTGGTGGCGATCTTCATGCTCATCTGCTGTGGGGTGATGTCCAGCCCCATATGGTGATGAACGACCCGACAGATCTCCTCAAAGCGGTATTCACCGAGCTGCGGCAGTATTTCGGGCGTGGTGTAGAGCGCGAAATTGCGCAGTGAGCGGCTCTCGAAGACGCTGCGCAGGTTGACAGGGATAAGCACCTTGATTGGCTTGCGCTTTCGCTGCTCAGGGATGTGCTCGCGCTGCATCTGCTGCATTGCCATCATCAGCGCCGCGCACAGAAAGCTTGTCACGCTGACGCCGTAGGCGTGCGCCTTCTCCAGCACCTCCTTCACGGGCAGTTCGAAGCAGGTCACGTCAAGAAAGCCCATCGGTTCGGGTGTGCCCGACAGATGCCAGGCGGTGTTTTCCTTGCGCGAGGCGGTAAGAGTGCCTGCGTATTTCTGGAAGCTGTCCTCCATCTCCGCCGCTGACGGCTCCTCCAGTCGGCCGAGCACGCCGTGCTCGGCGGAGATGTGCACACCGTAGCGTTGCTGTAGATATTCCGCAACCAGGCTCTTTAAAAAGATCAGCGCGCCGTTTCCGTCGGTCAGCGAGTGAAAGATTTCCACCGCGATACGGCGGTCATAAACGATGATACGCAGCGCACACTTGCGCGTTTCGTCGCGGGACATACGGGTGAGCGGGAAGCTGCTTTCCTCGCGGATGGTTGGCACGTCGGCGAGTTGTTCAAGATAATACCAGAACACGCCGCGACGCAGCCGTACCGCGATGGAGGGAAAACGCCGCACGGTGACGTCCAGCGCTGTTTGTAGTACAGCCGGGTCCACCGACTCGGTCAGCGTGGCGGAGAGACGAAAGACGTTGCTCCAGTTGGGACGGCGTGCCGCGGGATAGATCTTCGCGGCGTTGTCCAGCGGCATCCAGCGCAGTTTATTTTCCTCCGACATCACGTGGTTTAAGAAACGGTTGAGGATGGAGATGTCCTTCTCATCCTCCTTAAGCCCGTAGAGAAGATACGCGTGCCAGCGCTCGGGTGCGACCACCAGACGGCTCTGATTGCCTACTGCGGTCAGGCGGTCGTGCATACGCTGAGCATCGTCCAGCATGATCTCGTCGCTGCCGACAAAGATGAGCGAGGGTGGTAGCCCCGTCAGGTCGCCGAACAGCGGGGAGACGAGCGGGTTTTGGCGGTCGTTGGTGTAGCTGTCGGCAAAGAAATTGAGTAATGATTCGCTCATCGACGGGTCGACATCGCGGTTTTTCTCATACGAGTCGCCTGAGAGTGTCAGATCCGTCCAAGGGGATATGGCGACGATGCCGCAGGGGAGTGGTAACCCCAGATGCTTGAGCTTCAGGCATAGCGCGTAGCACAGTCCGCCGCCCGCACTCTCTCCGCAGAGGGTGATGTGGGCAGGGGAATACCCCTTGTCGAGCAGATAGCGGTAGGCCGTCAGCGCGTCCTCTAGTGCTGCGGGATAGCGGTGCTCGGGCGCGAGCCGGTAAGCGGCGCAGAACACCCGCGCGCCGCTCTGTGCGGCGAGCACGGCACCGTAGCCGATGGCGTATTCGAGATCGCCGCAGGTGTAGCCACCGCCGTGCAGATACAGCATGACCCCCTCGCGTCGCTCGTCTCGCGGCATTACCCACGCACCCTCGAAACATTCAAAACGGTGCGTTTTGAGCAGCACCTGCCCGCGGTAACGCGACTCCATCAATTCGCCGATCTTGTTTTGCCCGCGGCGGATGGTCTTGAGCGATGCGCTGTTGAGCAGCGGTTTTAACAGATTCAGTTGTCTTCGTACGGTTTTAGCCGATAACGCCATACTGTTCAAACTCCTTGCCGGATTTTGTGATAGGAATATTATACCTCTGCGACGTTGAAAAGTCAACGATGGTTGCAATGCATAGAAAAAGCGCCCGACGGTCCGTCGGAGGCTTTGGAGGTTACAGCAGGGTTGCCAGCCAGCTGACGACGAGGTCGTAGACGGGGCAGAGTAGCATCGGCAGGAAGATGGCGGGGACAAAGTTCATAATTTTGAGCTTCGTGATGCCGAGCAGGTTGAGCGCGAGCCCGATGATGAGGATGGAGCCTACGCAGGTCATCTCGGCGATGACGGCGTCCCCGAGAAAGGGGGCAATGAGGTGAGCGAGCAGCGCGATGCCGCCCTGCAGCACCAGCACTACCGCCGCCGCGAGTGTCACGCCGATCCCCATCGTCGAGGCGAATACCATCGAGGAGATGAGGTCAAGGCACGCCTTGGCGTACAGCATCGTGTGGTCGCCCGTCAGCCCGCTGTTTAGCGACCCGACGATGGTCATCGCGCCGACGCAGAATAACAGGCTTGCGTTAACGAAGCCCTCGGCGACCGAGAGGTGTCCGCCGCCGCGGTTCATGTTCTTCTCCACCCAGCCACCGAAGTGGTTGATCTGTTTATCGAGATCAAAGCCCTCGCCGACCAGCGTGCCGAGCACGAGCGAGAGGATGACCACCAGTGTGTTCTGCCCTTTAAGGCAACCGCTGATGCCGATGTAGGCGGTGCAGAAACCGAGTGCGGTCATCAGCCCGCGGCTCAGGCGGTCGGGCAGCCCTTTGCCGAGCAGCATCCCGATGAGGCTGCCGAGGATGACCGTCGCGGTATTGACCAGCGTACCGGTTAAGGAAGATAGAATAGGCATAGGTTATCAGTCCTTTGAAAAAAGATAACGATTATATGTACGAAGATAATAATTCGTGTAGTTTTTCGTGATTTGTATTGGTAATACTGTAATAGAGATTTAGTTCTTGAATATAGATAGAGTTGCAGTCGTCTTGCGCGAGACAATAGGTAAGACCGCCCATTTTAATGGAAAAATCCTCTGAAAACATACAGCGCAACGGGCCGCCATGTATTCTCTCTACTGACAATAGTTTGCGAAGATGTTGGCTGTCGTCATAGGAGATCTCCGCAGTTTGGTTGTCGTCAACTAAGACGGCGCAATCTGTCAAATTCCACACAAGCAAAGCGACAATGGTACATATAAGAAAAATGATGACAGCTTTCAGCCATTTGCGGTGTTTCATTACATATTCTCCTTTGCGGTGTTGATGGAGGCGATCAGAATGCGGCGGATTTGTCCACAATCGTGTAATACGACACTTGTGGTTTCCGGCGGTAATAACGCTGCTTTTTCCATCAGCTCCAACCAATACTCTGTTTCATAGCACTCTTTCAAGGCGATTTGCAATTTCGAAATGAAATCCGGTCGGCTGTGTGCGTATTTTGCTTCGCGGATGTTTGCGCCGATGGATGTAGCGGAACGCTCCAGCTGATTTGTAAGAGAATAATGCCCTTTCATACCGTCGGTCAGTTGCAATATCTTAACGGCAAAATCCATAGACAGATCGGCTAGTTTGTTTTCGCGCATTAGGATCACCTCGAAATGAGTATAGCATATAAATCTGTTGTTTTCAATGAAATCCGCGCTAGGCGCGGATGAAATCTTCGGCGTAGCCTCAGATGAAATCGACACCTACGGCTTCGATGAAATGAAATCCGTTCTACATCCGCCGCAAGCGGATTTCATCGCGTCAGCGATTTCATCCATCGAAGATGGATTTATTCCGTTCGACAGAACGGATTTCGTTGAAACAGAAACAGCCGATGCGCACGCATCGGCTGTTTCTGTTTCTGGTGGACAATAACGGACTCGAACCGCTGACCCTCCGCACGTCAAGCGGATGCTCTACCAGCTGAGCTAATTGTCCATATCATTTTGGAACAAGCAAGATTATAGCCTAAACGGATGCGATTGTCAAGAGTTAAATTGCAAAAAAATCGGCTTTTTCTTCATTTTACAAGTTTTTCCGTGAAAAATGATGTTTATATGTTTGAAAAATGTAAAAAAGTGAAATTTCAGCCGATAAAATTGAAAATATTTCAAAAATTTTGCAAGAATTGAAAATAAAACTTGCAAAATTGCGTATCCTGTATTATAATAGGTCACAATATCGCTATAAGAGAGGAAGACCCCCTATGACGAACGCGAAAATGCGGTTTGCGGAAATGTCGCGGGCACAGCTTGAGGAGAAGCTGTCTGCCTTGCGCGCCGCGTACGAAGAATATAAGGCGCAGGGCCTGACGCTTGATATGTCCCGCGGCAAGCCCGGCGCGGATCAGCTCGACCTGTCGATGGATGTGCTCACCTGCATCGACGGACGCGAGGGCTATACCGCGGCGAATGGGTTTGACACCCGCAACTACGGCATTCTGGACGGCCTGCCCGAGGCGAAGTCGCTGTTCGCCGATATCCTGCATATGGATGCCGCGAACGTCATTGTCGGCGGCAACTCCAGCCTTAATATGATGTTCGACTACATCGCACAGGCGTACGGCACGGGCTTGTGCGGCAACGCGCCGTGGAGCACGCAGGGGGAGGTCAAGTTCCTTTGCCCCGTTCCCGGTTATGACCGCCATTTTGCGGTGACGGCGCATTTCGGCATTAAGCTCATTCCCGTGGCGATGACCGCTGAGGGCCCCGATATGGATGCGGTGGAGGAGCTCATCAAGGATGCAGCTGTCAAGGGTATGTGGTGTGTGCCGATGTACTCCAATCCCGACGGCATCACCTATTCTGACGCAACGGTGCGCCGCATTGCGGCGATGAAGCCCGCGGCGAAGGACTTCCGCGTGATGTGGGACAACGCCTACTGCCTGCACCACGTCGAGGACGCGGGGGACACCCTGCTCGATCTCTATCCCGAACTTGTGAAGAACGGCAACGAGGATATGGCGGTGATGTTCACCTCCACCTCCAAGATCAGCTTCCCCGGTGCGGGTGTGGCGGCGATGGCGGCCTCTCCCGCAAACATTGCGGATGTCAAGCGCCGGTTGACGGTGCAGACCATCGGCTATGATAAGATGAATATGCTGCGCCATGTGCGGTATTTTAAGGACCTCGACGGCATCAAGGCACATATGAAGCGTCACGCCGCCATTATGCGTCCGAAGTTCGCGGCGGTCACCGACGCACTTGAGCGGCATCTCAGCGGTACGGGCGTTGCTGCATGGCACGACCCGAAGGGTGGCTATTTTGTCAGCGTTAACCTGATGGCTGGCTGTGCGAAGCGCACCATCGAGCTGCTCGCCGCGGCGGGCGTCAATATGACTCCTGCGGGCGCGACCTATCCTTACGGCAACGACCCGAAGGACTCCAACCTGCGCATCGCTCCTTCGTACCCCACGGTGGAGGAGCTGAAAGTTGCGATGGAACTCTTCTGCATCTGTGCGCAGATCGCTTGCGCGGAGAAATGCCTCGCGAACAACTGATTGACCGAAGCTCCCTGTCAACGGACAGGGAGCTTTTATCCTTTCATAAAAACCTAGGGAAAAACACAGGAATTCCATTGACTTTTTCATGTATTCTTTGTATAATGTAGAATAATGCGGCGGAGTTTCTGCCGAAATAGCAAACAGGAGGTCAAATCACATGAAGCGTACACCGAAATGGTCATTCTTCATCGTGGCGATCCTCATCGCAGTGCTGTCCTTCACCGCTCTGTTCGGTGTGTACACGCGCTACGGTGACCGTGTCGATACCGTTATCCGCGGCGTGGACGGCATTCGCTGGGGTATCGATATCCGCGGTGGTGTGGATGTCACGTTTGGACCTGTCGATGAGAAGATCGAGGTCTCTGCCACTCAGTTAGAGGGCGTCAAGACTATCATCGAGCAGCGTCTTGTCAGCAAGAACATTACCGACTACGAGGCCTATACCGATCTTGCCAATAAGCAGGTGATCGTCCGATTCCCGTGGGCGAGCACCACTGAGTCGCCTGAAGAGGCGGTCAAGGAGATCGGTCAGACCGCGATGCTCGCATTCTATATTGGATCCGAAAAGGACGACAAGGGTAAGCCGAAGGGCACATTAGTGCTTGATGGCGACGACATTCAGTCCGCTGAGGCCGGTCAGATTCAGGACGAGAACGGCAACCTCGAGTACGTTGTACAGCTCGCACTCAAGGACTCCGGTAAGAAGGCGTTCTCCGATGCAACGAAAAAGCAGTATAACAACGGCGTTGACTCCGGCAGCATTTCTATTTGGTTGGATGACACGATGATCTCCAATCCGACGGTTAATAGCCATATTACCGACGGTAATGCCATTATCAACGGTATGGAATCCGTTGATGCGGCAAAGGAGCTCGCGGCACTGATCACCTCGGGCGCTCTGCCCTTCGAGATCGAGGCGAAGAGTCTTGGCTCCATCTCCCCGACGATGGGTAGCAACGCGCTGTTCGCGATGGGTATCGCGGCGGTGATCGCGATGGCACTGGTCGTTGCGCTGATGATTGGTATCTATCGTCTGCCCGGTCTGGTGGCGGCGATCGCGCTGTGCGGTCAGATGGCGGCGACGGTCGCGGCGATCTCCGGCTATTTCGCGGTGTTCGACAGCTTCACCATGACGCTGCCCGGTATCGCGGGTATGATCCTTTCCATCGGTATCGGTGTTGACTGTAATGTCATCACCGCCGAGTCTGTGCGCGATGAGCTGCGTGCGGGCAAGACCATCGACAGTGCTATCCGTTCGGGCTCGAAGAACTCCTTCTGGGCAATCTTCGACGGTAACATCACCGTGCTGATCGTGGCAGCGGTGCTGATGGGCGTGTTCGGTTCTTCCAACAGCCTGTTCGGTTTCTTCTTCAGCTGGCTGCCCGTGTCCACCACCGGCTCGGTGTATGCGTTCGGTTACACCCTGCTCATCGGTGTGTTCACCAACTTCATCTTCGGTATGTGGCTGTCCCGTGTGATGCTGCGCTCGATCTCCCGTCTGAAGATCTTCCGCAAGCCTTGGTTCTATGGAGGTGATCGCTGATGAAAAAGAGTTTTGATTTTGTCGGTCGCTTAAAGACCTTCCTCATCATCTCGGTCGTGATCATGGTCGTGGGCGTGCTGATGAATGTCATCTTCGGCACCAAGATGGATGTCGCTTTCAAAGGCGGCACGCAGCTGCGTTACAGCTATGAGGTCCAGCCCGACCTCGACAAGGTTGAGACGGCGGCGAAGGAGATCCTCGGCAAGGATGCCGAGGCATCCCTCGATGAGGTCAACAACACCACCGTCGTCAGTGTCACGCTGCCCTCGGAGATCTCCACCGAGCAGCAGGACGCGTTCACCCAGAAGCTCGAGAAGGACTTTAAGGACAGCAAGCTGACGAACTTCAGTTCCAACACGCTGTCTGCCTCGATGGGTATGAAGTTCTTCCTGCGCTGCATTTTGGCGGTTGTCATCGCGGCGGCGCTGCTGCTCGTGTATGTCGGCTTCCGCTTCCGCAAGATCGGCGGTCTGTCCGCGGGCTTTGCGGCACTCATCGCGCTGGTGCACGATCTGCTGATCGTCTATTTCACTTTCGTGATCTTCCGCATCGAACTTAACGAGAACTTCGTGGCGGTTATGCTGACCATCCTCGGCTACTCGCTCAACGATACCATCGTCATCTTCGACCGTATCCGTTCCAACAGCCGTAAGATGGACGCCCCGCTCGCCGAGGTCGTCAACCTCTCGCTCAACCAGTGCCTGCGCCGCACCATCGTTACCAGTGTGACGACCTGCGTGGCGATCGGTACGATAGCGGTCGTGGCGCTCGTGATGCACATAGACAGCATCATCAGCTTCGCGCTGCCCATGCTGCTCGGCTCGATCTCGGGTTGCTATTCCTCTGTTGCGCTGAGTGCGCCGATCTGGGCGCGCTGGCTCAAGAAGGATGCCGAGGCGTAATTCATTGCCAATCTCCGAAACCGCCGACGGGGAGTCGGCGGTTTCGCTTTGTGTTAGATGGAAATTGCAGAAAATGTGAAAAAAGCAAATTTTACACTTGCATTTCTTAAATGAATGTGATATAGTAACTCTGTTAGTCTAGGTAAAGAGGTGACAAACTATGAAAGAGAGCATCCATCCCAACTATGAGCAGACCACGATTACCTGCGCTTGCGGTAACGTGATCCCCACCGGCTCGACCAAGAAGGATATCCGCGTGGAAATTTGTTCCAAGTGCCATCCGTTCTTCACCGGTAAGCAGAAGCTCAACGATGCCGGTGGCCGTGTTGATCGCTTCAACAAGCGTTTCGGTCTGTCCAGCGAGAAATAAGTTTACGCTTAAAATGGCAGTGCAGTTACTTGCACTGCCTTTTCTCGTTTTACGAAAGGGGGTAAATCCGTGTCTATGCAGGAATATCGCACCATTGCCAAGGCGGCGGTGGATGAATTCACCGAGAAGCGCTCCCGCTTCATCGGCGCGATCCAGCCTGTCACCACCGAGGAGGAGGCGCAGGCGTTCATCCGTGCGCGCAGTAAGGAGATGTGGGACGCCAAGCACAACGTCTACGCCTATGTGCTGTCGAATGGCAGTGTTTGCCGCTTTTCCGACGACGGCGAGCCGCAGGGCACGGCGGGCATTCCCGCGCTGGATGTCCTGCGTAAGGAGAACCTGACCGATTGCGTCGTGGTGGTCACCCGTTATTTCGGCGGCATCCTGCTCGGCGGCGGGGGTCTCGTGCGTGCATATTCCCACGCGACCAAGATCGCGGTGGACGCCGCGGGCATCGTGCGGATGTGCCCGTGTATGCAGGGGGAGATCACCTGTGACTACGCCCAATACGGCTGGGTGCCCGCAATGATCGCCGCGGCTGAGGGGACGGTCACCGACACCCGTTTTGAGGACACGGTGACGGTTTGCTTCTCTCTGCCGATCGAGAAAAAAGGTGCGCTGCAGACGGAATTGACCGAGCGCAGCGCGGGTCGGCTGACCATAAATGAGATCGGCGTGGTGTATGAGCCTCGCGCGATCAAATAATTTTCAATTTTTTTGGATTTTTGCAGGATTTTATCGATTTTCTGCGTATAACGGAGTAAACGATGCAAATTAGGAGGTGCGAGGATGGAAAGAAAGACGATTCTCCCGTGGGAGGAGACCGAGCGACAGATTTTGTCGCCGCTGGCGGCGTTTTCCGCCGACAGTCGCGGTCGCGAGCGCCCCGAGGAAAAGAGCCCCTATCGCACCGCCTATCAGCGGGATCGCGATCGCGTCCTGCACTGCAAATCCTTCCGTCGCCTCAAGCACAAGACGCAGGTTTTCTTGGCACCGGAGGGCGACCATTACCGCACGCGATTGACCCACACCCTCGAGGTTGCGCAGATCGCGCGTACCATCGCCCGCGCTTTGCGGCTTAACGAGGACCTCACCGAGGCGGTCGCGCTCGCGCACGATCTCGGGCACACCCCCTTCGGTCACGCGGGCGAGCGAAGCCTCAACGGGCTGATGCCCGACGGCTTCCGTCACTATGAGCAGAGCGTGCGTGTGGTGGAAAAGCTGGAGAACACCGGCATGGGGCTTAACCTTACCTGGGAGGTGCGCAATGGTATCCTCTGCCACACCAAAGGGCAGACCGCTGCGACGCTGGAGGGACAGATCGTCCGCTGGGCAGACCGCATCGCGTACGTTAACCACGATATGGACGACGCCATCCGCGCGGGCGTGCTGCGCGAGGAGGATATTCCGCTGGAGATCCATCTCAACGTCGGCGACTGCCACACCGCGCGCATCGACACGCTGGTGACCGCGATGATCGCGGGCAGCGGCAACACCATCGCGATGGACCCCGAGATCGAGCCGTATTTTCTGCAGCTGCACGATTTTATGTATGCGAACCTCTACCTTAACCCGAAGGCGAAGAGTGAAGAGAGCAAGGTGGACGGGATCATTTCGCGGCTGTTTGACTATTACCGCAAAAATCCCGACCGACTGCCGGACGAATATGCGCTCATCCGTGAGCGGGACGGCGTCGAGCAGGCGGTGTGCGACTATATCGCCGGTATGACCGACAATTTCGCGCTGCAGACCTATCACGAATTATACGTGCCCCGCGGCTGGTCCGTGGTACTGTAAATTTCCAATCAAATGATAAGGAGGGAAGACCAATGGCACTGCCCGAGAGCTTTTTGCAAGAGCTCATCGCAAAAAATGATATTGAGAGTGTGGTGTCCGGCTACGTCTCCCTCAAACGGCGTGGACGCAACCTCGTCGGTCTTTGCCCCTTCCACGGGGAAAAGACGGCATCTTTCAACCTCTATCCCGAAACGTCCTCCTTTTACTGCTTCGGTTGTCAGGCGGGCGGCGATGTTATCACCTTTATTAAGCGGATAGAAAACCTTGATTATATGGATGCGGTGCGATTCCTCGCCGACCGTTCTGGGATGAAGCTGCCCGAATATACCAAAGAAAACGATGCATCCTCTCGCCTGCGGATGCGTATATTAGAAGCAAACCGTGAGGCGGCGAGGCTCTATCATCAGGCGCTGTACAGTCCTGAGGGAAAAGTGGCGCTGGACTATTTCCACCGCCGCGGCTACACTGACGCGACCATCAAGCACTTCGGGCTCGGCTTTGCGCCGCCCGGGTGGGATTTTCTGTTGAATGGGTTGACCGCAAAGGGCTTTCACCGCGAGGAGCTGATTGCCGCGTTTTTAGCGGCGAAAGGGCGTAACGGCGGTGCTTATGACGTGTTTCGCAACCGCGTCATTATCCCGATCATCGACATCCGCGGTAACGTTGTTGGCTTTGGTGGGCGTGTGCTCGACGATACCAAGCCGAAATATATTAACACCGAAAACACCCTTGCTTATGTCAAGAGCCGCAACCTGTTCGCGCTCAACTTCGCGAAGAACGCGGGGCGGGAGCTCAACCTCTGCGAGGGCTATATGGACGTCATTGCGATGCATCAGGCGGGCTTCACCAACACGGTGGCGGCGCTTGGCACGGCGTTCCCCGATGAGCAGATCCAACTCATCGCTCGCTACGCCGATCGTATCAACCTCATCTTCGATGCCGACGGTGCGGGACAGAAGGCGACCCGTAAGGCGATCGACAGTCTGCGTAAGACGGGTCTGGACGTACGAGTGGTGACCATTCCCGATGGGAAGGACCCCGACGAATATATTAAGAAAAACGGCGCGGAGGCGTTTAAGCTTCTGCTGGAACGCTCAGCGAATGCCATTGAGTACCGGCTGCTGGAGATTGGGCGCAAGAATGACATTCATTCTCCAAACGGCAAGGTCGAGTATATGAAAGAGGCAACCGCCCTGCTGTCGAGGCTGAATAATCGCGTTGAGCAGGATGTTTACGCGGGTCGCTTGAGCGAACTGCTCGGCGTGTCCAAGGATGCGATCCTGCAGGAGATACAAAGCCATCAACGGCGGCAAAACCGGGCGGCGGAACGACAGATGCTCACCACCATCCTACGGCAAGAAACGAAGGAGTTGCGCATGGTAAACCCGCAGGCGAACACCTTTCCGCGAGCGGCCGCAGCGGAAGAGAGCTTGCTGGGCACGCTGATTCTGCACCCCGATTATATTGCACAGGCGCAGAAGGAACTGCCGTCCGAGATGTTCCTCACCGACTTTAACCGTGAACTGTACGGCCGTCTGCTCAAGCGGCACAGCCATGGGCTGATGGTGGAGTTGGCGTTCTTGGCGGCGGATTACGACGAGTTGGGGATGGCGTACATCTCCCGTATGGTGAAGGACGCTAAGGATCGTATCGCGGAGGATATCACCGTCTATACGGCGATCATCCGTGAGGAGCATGCCCTTAAGGGTATGGCCGATCCGGCAGGTGCGTCGGACGAATCGATACAAAAGATGCTGGAAACCTTGCGGGCACGCAAGCAGTAAAAGAAAGGATTGAATAATATGGCGAAAAAGGATGTAGCACCTCAGGAGGAGGTCCTCGTCGACGAGGTCGAGCAGAAGGAAGAGGTTCTCGAGAACGAAGAGGTAGACGACGGTTTTGCGCCGCCCGTGAAGAAGGATAAAAACACCCAACTCAACGATTTGGTCGAGCTGGGACGCTCGAAGGGCAAGCTCACCGCACAGGAAATCATGGATGCGATGGAGCACTTCGATTTCGATCCCGAGCAGATGGACAAGCTGTATGAGATGCTCGAGGCGAACAACATTCAGGTCGTAGACGACTTTGCGAATGTGTCGCTGGAGGATCTGGATTTCAGCCTTGAGAATGCGGAGCCCGAGGAGCAGGAGGAGGCCGCCCCCACCGAGATGGTCACCATCGATGACCCCGTGAAGGTGTATCTCAAGGAGATCGGTCGCGTGCCGCTGCTCACCCCCGAGGAGGAGACGGCGCTGGCAATGCGCATTATTGAAGGCGACGTACGAGCCAAACAGCGCCTATCTGAAGCGAACCTGCGTCTGGTCGTCAGCATCGCGAAGCGCTACGTCGGTCGCGGTATGCAGTTTCTTGATCTGATTCAGGAGGGTAACCTCGGTCTCATCAAGGCGGTGGAGAAGTTCGACTACACCAAGGGCTTTAAGTTCTCGACCTACGCGACCTGGTGGATTCGTCAGGCAATCACCCGTGCGATCGCCGATCAGGCGCGTACCATCCGCATCCCCGTGCATATGGTGGAGACCATCAACAAGGTCAAGAAGGTATCCAGCCAGCTGCTGCACAAGAACGGTCACGAGCCGACCGCCGAGGAGATCGCGGAGGAGCTTGCGATGCCGGTCGATAAGGTGCGCGAGATCATGCGCGTTGCGCAGGAGCCCGTGTCGCTGGAGACCCCCATCGGCGAGGAGGAGGACAGCCATCTCGGCGACTTCATCCCCGACGACGACGCGCCCGCGCCCGCGGACGCCGCCTCGCACACGCTGCTCAAGGAGCAGCTCGAAGAGGTGCTCGGTTCGCTCACCGAGCGTGAGGCTAAGGTGCTGCGCCTGCGCTTCGGTCTCGAGGACGGCCGTCCGCGCACACTGGAGGAGGTCGGCAAGGAGTTCGACGTCACCCGTGAGCGCATCCGCCAGATTGAGGCGAAGGCGTTGCGTAAGCTGCGCCATCCCAGCCGCAGCAAGAAGCTTAAGGATTTTCTGGATTAATGAAGCCAAAGCACTTAAACCCGAACCAGCCTTAAAGGGCGATTTTTCGGTATCTTTTGGCTCATTGTCGCACATAGGCGTCAGCCTTATGTGCTCCGCTTCACCAAAATCTACACAAAAAAGCGCATCTTTAAGGTTGCAGAATTTTGTGACAAACGGATTTTTTGGTGAGATAGGCAGAAAAATCGTATTTTAACGATGCCTCAGCAGAAAATCCGTATCACAAAATCTGATTCGGGTTTAAGAGCTTTGGCTAAAGAAAGAAGCCCGACGGCTGTTGCCGTCGGGCTTTTTCACGTGTATGTTGGATTAGCGCTTGCTGAGCACGTCCTGCTCGTAGGCGACGATGGGGGTGAGGTAGTCCGCCTCGATGTTCTCGCGGCGCAGATACTCCGCCCAGATATCGCCGAAGGGCATCGTCTTAAGCTCCTCCTGCATGACCATCAGCTTGGTGGTGTTGTGGGCATCCTGCAGAGCCTTCATTTCGGCGTGGGGCTGCAGCAGGGCATTAAGTAGCGCCTTCTGCACGCTGCGCACGCCGGTGACCCAAGCGGAGATGCGGTTGATGGAGGCGTCGAAATAGTCGGTCGCGATGAATACGCGATCCAGCGCGTCGTGCGCGACGATCTCCTTCATAATTTCCTTCGTCTCGTCGTCGAACAGCACCACGTGGTCGGAGTCCCAACGCACGCCGCGGGTGACGTGCAACGCGAGCTTGTCGTTGAAGATGAGCAGCGCGCCGATCTTGTCGGAGACGACCTCGGTGGGATGATAGTGACCATTATCCATCAGCGGGGTCAGGCCGTTCTTGGTGGAGTAGGAGAGGGTGAATTCGGCAGAGCCGACGGTGTAGCTCTCCATACCGATGCCGAATACTTTGGACTCGAGGGTGACGAATACCTTGCTCTTGTCATAGGGGGTGGCGAGAATCTGATCCAGCGAATCCTTGAAGCGGGCGCGGGGACCCAGTCGGTCGGCGGGAATATCCTTGTAGCCATCGGGGATCCAGATGTTCATCACGCAGGGGATGTCGGTCTCCTCGGCAAAATACT
Source organism: Clostridiaceae bacterium (assembly GCA_904501705.1). Classification (GTDB taxonomy): domain Bacteria; phylum Bacillota; class Clostridia; order Oscillospirales; family Acutalibacteraceae; genus UBA5905. Next base: position 16,729 of record CAJGCA010000019.1, read on the forward strand.
CGGCGATCTTGAGGCAGCGCTTGCCGTGCTCGATCCAGAACGCGCGCACTTCGTCGTCGGGGGAGGACAAGGTGAGGTTGTTCTTCACCATCGGGTGAGAAAAATAGGTGGGATTGAAGTCAAGACCCATCCCGCGCTCCTTCGCGAACTCCACCCACTTGGCGAAGTGCTTGGGCTCGAGCTTGTCGCGGTCAACGAACTCATCCATAATGGCGTAGTTGGCGTGGATGTTGAGCTTCTTCTTACCGGGCATCAGCGCAAACGCCTTGTCGATGTCTGCCATTAACTGCTCGGGGTTGGTCGCCTTGCCGGGGTAGTTGCCGGTGGTCTGGATGCCGCCGGACAGAGCTTGGCCGTTTTCAAAGCCGATGACGTCGTCGCCCTGCCAACAATGAATGGAGACGGGCACATTTTTGATGGTGTCCAGCACTGCATCGGTGTCGATACCAAGGGCGGCGTACAGCTTTTTCGCTTCTTCGTAACGTGACATAATCTTTCCTCCTGTTATAGGCTTTTATAACAGTTCCATTATAATCCATTCGCCCATTTTCGTCAATAGAAAAAGCACCCTCAGTTGGGTGCTTTTTTCGGGTTTTTCGGTTTTTTGGCGGGACCGTCGAGCACTTGCCCGTTTTTTGCGTAACGCGAGCCGTGGCAGGGGCAGTCCCAGCTGTGCTCGCGGCGGTTATAATGCAGACCGCAGCCGAGATGGGTGCAGCGGTGCAGAGTCGGAGTGAGCATACCGACGATCGACGAGCCAATATTCGCGGTGAGCGGCAACAGCGCTGGCGGGCGTGAGGGGGAGAAGATCGCCGCGGCGGTGTTCGGACGCTCAAGGATGAGGTCGGTGAGCAGCGTGGCTGCTACCATTGCTGAGGTCATTCCCCATTTGTTAAAGCCGCTCGCGACATACAGATGCGGCAGTCCGGGAGCGTACTGCCCGATATAGGGAATGCCGTCGAGCGACATGCAGTCCTGCTCCGCCCAGCGATAGCTGACCTCGGCGGTAGGGTAGTGTTGTATGGCAAAGCGCTCGAGCGGCTCAAAACCGCCGCAGGGCTTTCCCGTGCGTTTGCCGCCGCCACCGAGTAATAAATAATCTCCGTGTGGACGAAAGGATAAGCCGTCGTCCTGCTCGTCCATATACATTCCCGTTATTGGCGGTGCATTCTTCAGTGCGAGGACATAGGAACGACTTTGATGCAGTCGCATCCAATACAGTCCACGGGTGTTGAGGAAGGGGAAATGCGTCGCGACAATAATCTTTTCCGCTCTGACCTTGCCGCGCGGGGTGTAGGCGGTGCATCCGTCAAGCTTTAGTACGGGGGTGCGTTCGCAGATTGAAAGCCCTTTCACGATTCCTGCAAGGAATTTGCGCGGATGAAACTGCGCTTGCTTGGAGAATTTGACCGCCCCTTTGGTTGGAAAGGGGAGAGGCAGTTCTTCGGCGAGCAGCGCGGGACGACCGATCTTATCAAGCGCCTCCAGTTCGCGGTCAATGACCCGCTCCGACCGACGCGAATAGATGAGGTTGTCCGTCGTGACAAAATCGCAGGGGATACCCACCGCTAACCGACGGAATTCCTCGATGGAGGCGGCGTTAGCATCGTAGTATCCGCGTGCAAAGTCCGCACCGTGGCGGCTGAGCAGCTTATGGTAACAGAGACCGTGCTGGGCAGTGACCTTGGCGGTAGTGCCGCTCGTTGTGCCGCCGCCGATGCGGTCGGACTCAAGCAATAAGCAGTCCACGCCCTGTTGCTTTAGCTGATAGGCACATAAAACGCCCGTCATCCCACCACCGATGATCAGCACGTCGGCATAACGGTCTTCGCTCATCGGTGTAAAGTTTGATATCTTTACATTGTCATCCCACAGTGATTTCATCGTATTCTCCTTATCAGATGGATAATTTCTCCCGCATAGCGAGTAGCAGCGTGCGTTCGCGGCGGGAGACCTGCACCTGGGTCATCCCGAGCTGTTCGGCAGTGGCCTGCTGAGTGCATCGTGCAATGTAGCGAAGCTCGATCAGCCGCCGATCCTGTGGTTCCAATTGCGCGAGCAACTGCTGCAGCGCGAGACGGTCGGTGATCTGCTCCTCGGGCGAGTCGGTTGGTAGGTCGATCTGCTCGGCGTCGTCCTCCTCGCCCGCGCGGGTAAGGGAGAGCGGCGGCAGAGAGGCGCAGATCGCCTGTGCCGCATCGGTCGGCTCGACTCCGAGCGCAGTGGCGAGCTCCTCGACCGATGGCTCGCGACCGAGCTCCATAGCCAGCCGCTCGCGTTCGCGGGTCGCGCACAGGGATAACTCTTTCAGTGGGCGGCTGATCTTCACCGCCCCGCCGTCGCGGAACAGGCGCTTGATTTCACCGAGGATGAGCGGCACGGCGTAGGTGGAGAATTTGAGTCCCCGCTCGGGCTCAAAGCCGTCGGCGGCCTTGATCAGCCCGACACACCCCGCCTGCACGAGATCGTCGTATTCCACCCCGCGTCCGCGAAATCGCTTGGCGCAAGTGTGTACCAGCCCCATATTGTCGCAGACGACGGTGTTTCGATCCCGACAAGTGATCATACTTTACACCGAACGCGGGGGGCTATGTATTTCTCCATCGTGACGGTGGTGCCCTTATCGGGCTTTGAGCGTACCCGCAGCCGGTCGGTGAAGCTCTCCATCACCGAAAATCCGAGTCCCGAGCGCTCCTCGCCCCCCGTCGTGAACAGCGGCTCCATCGCCTGATGGACGTCGGGGATGCCACGGCCGCGATCCTTTACCTGCACGCGGATGCACCCGTTTTCAAACAGCTGTACAGTGAGGGTGATCGGCCCGAGCCTATCGGGGTAGGCGTGGACGATGGCGTTGGTCACCGCCTCGGACACGGCGGTGCGCAGGTCGGCGAGCTCGTCCACTGCGGGATCAAGCTGAGCGGCGAACGCTGCCACCGTCGCACGGGCGAAGCCCTCGTTTGCCGAGCGGCTGATGAAGGTGATTTTGGTCTCATTGAGTGGTTTCATAGGTGGTCTTCCTTTCCGTTTGCCCCCAAATGGGGAGTTTTTCGAGTCCCGCGAGTCGGATGACGCTTTCTAGGCGTTGGCTGGAGCCTTGAATCTTCAATGTACCGCCGAGCGAGCACATTAGGCGGTATCGCCCCATGATCAGCCCGATGCCCGAGCTGTCCATAAAGGTCAGTCCTGAGAAATCCAGCATCAGCCGCCGACAGCGATGCTGGAGGACGGCGGTGTCGATGCGCTCGCGCACCTCTCCAGCGCCGTGATGATCAAGCTCGCCGATGAGCCGCGCGGTCAGCTCGTCGTCCTGTCGTGTCAGTTCCAATTGCATAGTGATCACATCCTTTCTGTAGCCTTTCCTTTTCTTTACGCGCTATGCAGACAAAAAGAAAAAGCCTCTACCCAATAGGATAGAGGCTTGTCCGCGTTTTTGCCCGCGAAAAGCGTTGTCGTATTCTGCTGTTTTTGCCAAAATGAGGAGGAAGTGAAAAAGTTGAGGAGATTTTCGTCGAAAAATCAGCCGAGCAGGCAGACGGCGTGGGCGGCGATGCCCTCCATCGCGCCGGTGAAGCCGAGCCCCTCCTCGGTGGTAGCTTTGAGGTTAATGCAGGCCTCGTCCACGCCGCACACCGCGGCGATGCGTGCCCGCATCGCGGGGATGTGGGGCTTTAGTTTCGGCTGCTGGACGAGTACGGTCGAGTCAAGGTTTTGGAGCGTGTAGCCCGCCTCGCGGATGCGGCGCACGACCTCTTCGAGCAGTTTCATACTGTCCGCGCCCTTGTAGGCGGGATCGGTGTCGGGGAACAGCCCGCCGATGTCGCCCATTGCCGCCGCACCGAGCAGGGCGTCCATCACCGCATGGGTGAGAACGTCCGCGTCAGAGTGACCGAGCAAACCCTTGTCGAACGGGATATTCACCCCGCCAAGAATGAGCGGGCGCCCCTCCACAAGGCGGTGGACGTCGTAGCCGTGACCGATACGCATCGTGTGTTCCTCCTTTTGTTCCCCGTGCAGGATCGCCTCGGCGAGGCGCACGTCCTCGGGGGTGGTGAGTTTTAGGTTGGTGTCCAGCCCTGCGACGAGTTTGACGGGGTGCCCCGCCTGCTCCATGAGCTGACAGTCATCGGTGAAATCCTGCCCGTCCCTGATTGCCTGCGCCATCGCGGCGCAGAACGGTTCACGGGCGAACACCTGCGGCGTCTGTACCCGCCACAGACAGCTACGGTCGGGGGTGGCGGTGATGAAGCCGTCGGCGTCGGTTTGCTTTAAGGTGTCCTTGACCTTGACTGCGACTGTGGCACCGCCGCAATTTGCCGCTTCGGCGATGACCGACTCCACCACCTCGGGGGTGACGAGGGGGCGCGCGCCGTCGTGGATGCCGACGAGGGTCGCCTCAGGCGGCAGAGCGGCAAGCCCGTTCGCCACCGACTGCTGGCGGGTGTCTCCGCCGCGCACGATTCGGCGAAGCTTGGTCACGCCGTGCTCATTCGCAAGGTCGGCAAAATAGTCTGCATCTTGCTCACGGGTGATGAGCAGAATCTCGTCGATCGCGTCGACCGTCTGCAAGGCGAGCAGGGTACGTAGCAGCACCGGCTGTCCGTCGAGCAGAATATGCTGTTTGGCGCACCCCATACGGGTGGAATTCCCCGCGGCGGCGACCATCATCACGGTGTAGGACATAATATCCACTCCCTAATTCCTTGCGTTATGTTTAAGTGTTCATAATAGATTTTATGCGCCTAGGCTACCTAAACGGTGTGGTTTTATTGTAAACTAGCTATTTGTTTTTTTATTCCAATAGTATCCGCAATATTCGTCCGTAAGGAAGTTTGCGTTTTGCATTGGGTCGGATAGGTCCACCTTGTCGGAGCGGATGGAATATGCGGTTTTAACTTGCCAGCCTGAAGAGTCCCGAAAGACTACCTTGCTCAAGTTGTCACAACCTTGAAAGACATCACATTCCAAATGAATGACTCCGCTGCCGATCACCGCCGATTCAAGCTTGTCACAATAACTGAACGCGCTATGAGATAATTCTTCTACGCTGTCGGGAATGGTGATCTCTGTAAGAGACGTACAAAAGCCGAAAGCCTGACCATCAATGCTTTTTAACGCATTTCCAAAGTGGATGCTACGCAGGTTTTCGCAATTGATAAAAGCGAAACTCCCGATCGTCTCCACACTATCGGGAAACGTCACGTCGGTCAGATGCATAGCATTTTCAAAAGCGGAGTTTTCGATAGTTACGGTGTCGTCAGGAATGCGGTAGGAGTCAACCTCTTGTCCTACTGCGTACTTAATAAGACTTGAGCCGTCACGTGAAAACAAACTTCCATTGACGGACTTGAAGTGGGAGTTATCGTTGGATACGATGATTTCCCGAATTGAGTTGCACCCCTCAAATGCAAACCGATCGATTAATTCAACGCTTTTTGGAATATACACGGTCTCTAAGGATAAACAATTTTCCAGTGCACTGTTGCAGATCGACACCATACCTTCGGGGAACACGAGTTCGCTTAAATTGCAACAGTTTTTCAGCGCAGTACCGCAAACAATCACGGTGTCGGGGTGAATCGTGAGTGTCTCGATATCCGTGGACAGCGTGCAAACCAATGCCATATACGGATTTTCAGCATTTCCGATATAGTTACCGTTTTCGTACTCATTGTAAATCATATTGTCACAATCGGAAAACGCGTAAAAACTGATCTCCCGTATCCCACATCCTAAGGTGACACGTTCTAAGAAATAGCAGTTGTCAAATGCGAGACTGTCTATTTTGACCACACTGTCAGGAATTGTCAAGGATTTTATCATGGTACTATCGAAGGCATTGATACCAATGGCAACAACAGGCATTCCGTTGATGCTTTCGGGTATGGTAACATCTGCAGAAACACCAACGTATCCCGTGATGGTTACTTCTTCGTTTTCAGCCGTATATAGATAAACTCCGGATCGAGATACACGGATTCCGTTTGTACAGGAAGATAAACAGAGTGCGCATAAAACTATTATTAGGAGGAGCACCGATAGCACAGTGAGTTGTCTTTTCATATTGTATCCTCCTTTTCCACTGTTTTCTAAAAATTATAGCATAAATCGATGATATCGTCAATTAGGACATAGGTTCTTGGTTTCTTATGACGAGACGTTTATCCTGATAGCTTGTCATACGGGCCTTTGCATCTACTTAATATCGCGAAAACTGCGAAATCGTCAATTTGAAACTTGCATTTTCCTTATATCTCTAGTATAGTAGAGTAATTAATAAGGAAAATTGCAAAAAATCGCCGAAAAAGGCTTGACAATCCTAGAGAAGAGGACTATAATTCATTTTATTATCACTCTACTTTGGTAAAGCGGAAAAGTGAGGAGTTAAAATGAGCAACTGGCATACAAAACAAATTGATGAATTGTTTGAGGCGATTCTGACGCTGGAATCGGTGGAAGAATGCTATGCGTTTTTCGAGGACGCCTGCACCATCAAAGAAATTATTGAGATTGCGCAGCGCCTGAAGGTGGCAAAGCTGCTGGATGCAGGGACGAGTTATCTTACCGTCAGCAAAGAGGTCGGTGTGAGCACCGCGACCATCAGCCGCGTGAGCAAATGTCTGGAATACGGCAACGGCGGCTACAAGATGGTGATGGAGAGAGTCGATAAGGGGGAAAAGGCGTGATCAACGAGAGTTTACTGAAAAGCGACGAGCGTGCGGTATACGCGCTGCGTGCTTTATATAAGCGGTACGGCTATATGCCGTTCAAGATGAGCAAGTTTGAGGAATATGACTTGTATGTCCGCAACAAGGATTTTCTCATCAGCGACCGCATCATTACCTTTAACGACACCAACGGCAAGCTGCTGGCGCTCAAGCCTGACGTAACGCTGTCCATCATCAAGAACGGTGAGGACGAGGTCGGTTGCAAGCAGAAGGTGTATTATAACGAGAACGTTTACCGCGTCAGCGGCTCGACCCACCAGTATAAAGAAATTATGCAGACGGGTCTTGAATGTATCGGCGACATCGATATGTACGACATTTACGAGGCGGTCTGTCTCGCCGCAGCGAGCTTGGCGCTCATTTCGGCGGATTTCGTGCTGGACGTGTCCCACCTCGGTGTGCTGTCTGCGCTGCTTGACGAGAGCAGCGAGGATGAAAACTTCCGTCGCGAGGCGGCGCATCACATCGCGGAGAAAAATCCGCACGATCTTGCGCGCGTGTGTGTCGAGTACGGTGTGGATGCGGATAAGGCGGCGGCGCTGAGCGAATTCATCGGTATCTACGGCGATATGGCTACCGTTCTCGAGCGGCTTGCCCCCTTGTGTGTCAGCCCTGCGGCGGCACAGGCGCTCGATGAGCTGCGCACGCTGTATGCGCTGCTCAAAGACACCCCGTATGCCGCGCGCATTCATTTTGACTTTTCTATCGTCAACGATATGAACTACTATAACGGTATCGTGTTCAAGGGCTTCCTCAGCGGTATCTGCGAGGGCGTTCTCGCAGGCGGTCAGTA
>CAJGCA010000020.1 GCA_904501705.1 Clostridiaceae bacterium
ACCGCACTGCGCGCTTTTGGGAACGGGGTGGAAAAGTTGAGGTACAGCGCCTCGATGCTGCCCGCGGGGATGAAGCGCGGCAGATATTCCGCGTCCCCCCACAGAAACCAAATGTTGTTAAGTCCCATCGCGCGGGCGCGCTCGACGGCGGTGACGAGCACGTTACCGTATTTCTCCACTGCGAGGAAATTCACCTCGGGGTGGCGCGCGGCGATCTCGCAGATGAAACCGCCCTTGCCGCACCCGATCTCAAGGTGCACGGGATGATCATTGCCGAACAGGGCGGTGTAGTCGAGCAGGGTATCGTTGTCGCTCGCGTCAAAGCGGCGATCCTTGACGAGGATGTTGGTGACACGCTCGGCGCAGACTTCCATCCGACTGTCGAGGTTCTTTTTGCGGCGCATACGCATAGGGGAGGACTCCTTCGAAAATAATAGTGGTAATTTATCCGCGGATATGGTACAATATCATTACAGTTTGATGACGAGCTGAGTGCCCGCTCGGCGCAGGTTGGCGTCGCCCGTGAGCACCGCGAGATTCGAGCGGTAGAGGAAGGACGGGTCAGCGAGGAAATGCTCCTTAATCTGCTCAGCTTGATACTCGTCCGCGACGCGTAGAGCGACGGATAAGAGGGGTTTGCCCTGATCCATAACGGTGCAGGTCACCTGACAGCTGCCGTCGTCGAGGCGATGGATGTCCACTTTGTTGTCCTTTTCAACCTGCTTTCGCTTGAGCAGCTGCAGGGCGGCCGCGACCGACCGCTCACGCAGGGTATAGGGGATACGCATCGACAGCGAGTCGCCGATCTGACTGCCCGTGACGGTGGTGGCGATGTTGCGCGCGTCGTCGGTCACGAGATGCTGCAGACGCAAGAGCTCCTCGATCGCGTCCTCGGTGTCGAAATAGTTCGCCATCCCGCCGCCGACGATGATGTCGGTGACCTCGTCACGCGGCATCGCGCAGTTGACGGTGTGCAGCATATAGCATAGGAGAATTTTGATCTCCTGTGAGGTGTTCAGGCCGCCGGGCTGAACACCGGCAGAAAAAACATCCGACATAGCGGTGTGTCTCCTTTGTTGTTTGATACAATCTATATCATACCACAAACGCGTGACAAAGAAAAGAGAAAATGCAAATTTCGTCAAAATTTCGAAAAGGATGCGGTGATATATGAATAAGCGTAAATGGTTGGCGCTGGCGTTGGCGGCGATGATGATGCTGCTGGGCCTTGTGGCGTGTGGCGACAAAGGCGCGGATGACGGAGACCTTGCTCCGAGCGATTATCTGCCCGATGCGAAGCCGCCGCTGGATATCGCGATTACCGATTGCCTGTCCGCGGCAGAGGTGAGCACCATTATGGGGATGACGATGACCGCATCCGACCCGTATGAGCACGGCACGTGGGTGGTGTATTCGTCCGAGGATGGGCTGCACAGCGTATCGGTTAGTATGGAGAACACCACCATTCCGCTGTACGATGCGATGATTGCGGAATTATCGTCGGGCGAGGCGGAAAGCTCGCTCGGTTACCGCGCGTTTTGGTATGGGCTGACGGGCGAGATGATCAACTACTGCGAGGGCTATTCCATTGCGGTGAGCGTTAACGACCCGACGGTGTCGAGCACCAAGGGGCTGTGTCAGGCCGTGATGAAGAAGATCGTGGATAATCTACAAGCGAAATAACAAAAAGGTCGGCAACCGATTGGTTGCCGACCTTTTATGGTTGTCTTGACATTTACAGCACGTCCGCCATCAGGTCTTCCATATTGTACAGCCCTGCGGGCTTGCCGATGAGGAAGCGGGCGGCGCGCAGCGCACCCGTGGCGAACAGCGCACGCGACTGCGCGCGGTGGGTGAGGTTGATGACCTCGTCCTTGCCGGCGAAAATCACCTGATGCTCGCCGATAATGTTGCCACCGCGAATGGCGGAGATGCCGATCTCTTTGTCGCCGCGCTTTTCACGACGGTCGTGGCGGGTGTAGACGTATCTGGGCTCGTAGGCAAGTCCTGCCTTTGCCGCGTCCGCAAGCATCAGTGCCGTGCCCGACGGCGCGTCGAGCTTTTGGTTGTGATGCATTTCGAGGATCTCGATGTCAAAATCCTCACCGAGCACCGCCGCCGCCTTTTTGGTCAGCGCGGTGAGCAGGCCGATGCCGAGACTCATATTGCCGCTGAAGAAGACGGGCACGCGCTGCGAGGCATCAAACACCGCGTGCATCTGTTCATCGGAAAGTCCCGTCGTGCAGATGACGGCAGGCACGCCCTTTTCCACCGCGTAGGCAAGTATGCTGTCGAGCGCGGCAGGGTTGGAAAAGTCGATGATTACGTCAATATCCTCGGTGCAATCGGCAGGGGTGGCATAGACGGGGAAGGCGCGCTCGCTCCAAATCGCGTCCACGCCCGCGGCAATCACCGCGCCGTCCTTGGCGGCATCGGCGACCGCGTGTCCCATACGGCCTTGACAGCCGCAAAGCAAAATACGCATAAGTTCAATTCCTCACTTTAAGGTGACGCGAGCAATCGGAATCTGCCTTAAAGCGGCATATTTCGGCGCTTTTCACCCATTTTATTCTCGCAAGGCGTTAGCCTTGCTTCGCCTAAATTGAGTAAAAATCCCTCGAAATCTTCTCGCTTTAAGGTCGAAGATTTTAAGAAGAGCGGAATCTCGGTCAATCAAGGCATAAAACGCAGGAAACACTTGTGTATTTCCGAGTATTTTAATGTAGAGTGAGCGAGAATCCGCCTTCTTAAAACAGGTTCGGATTGCTCGCGTCACCTTATCAGTCCGTGGCGGCGCAGGATGGTTTCCAGCGCGGCGAGGGCTTTGTCCTCCATCGGGTAGAGAGGCAGACGGCATTCGCCCACGTCCATACCCATTAAGTTCATTGCCGCTTTCACGGGGATGGGGTTGACGTCGGTGAACAGCCCGTTCGCGAGATCGAGGTAGTGCAGTTGCAGGCGCTTACTCTCCTCGACGTTGCCGTCAAACCAGGTCTGGCAGATGTCGTGGGTCTCGCGCGGGATAATGTTGGACAACACCGAGATGACACCGAGGCCGCCGAGCGACAGGATCGGAACAATCTGGTCGTCGTTACCCGAGTAGATGGGCAGGTCGCACATCGCGGCAATCTTCGCCACCGAGGATAGGTCGCCGTTCGCCTGCTTGAGGCCGACGACGTTGTCCACCTTCGCGAGCGTCGCGACCGTCTCGGGCGCGATGTTCAGCCCCGTGCGCGACGGCACGTTGTAGAGGATCATCGGCAGATCGGCGCTCGCCGCGACCGCGGTGTAGTGCGCGATGAGGCCTCGCTGGGAGGTCTTATTGTAATAGGGCGACACCAGCAGTAGCCCGTCCGCGCCGAGGCGCTTCGCCTCACGGCAGGAGTTAATGCAGTGGTCGGTGTCGTTGGAGCCCGTGCCCGCGATGATGGGCAGACGCCCCGCGGCGCGGTCGACCGCAACCTTGATCGCCTCGAGGTGCTCCTGCATTTTCAGCGTCGGCGCCTCGCCCGTCGTGCCGCACATAATGATGGCATCGGTGCCGTTGGCGGTGTGCCAGTCGACGAGCTCTTCGATCTTCTGGTAGTTGATGCTGCCGTCGGGCAGCATCGGGGTGACGAGTGCCACGCCGGCACCGGTGAATAAAGCCTGTTTACTCATAGATAACGCCACCAGCCTTTCACGATACAGTGTATGCGGGATCAGATATAATTATCCGCGCACAGCAGCTCGGCGAGCAGCACCGCGCCGCCCGCAGCACCGCGCAGGGTGTTGTGGGACAGACCAACGAACTTGTAGTCGTACTGGCTGTCCTCGCGCAGACGACCGAGGGAGACGGTCATACCGCCCTCGAGGTCGCGGTGCAGCTTGGTCTGCGGCATATTATCCTCCTCGAAATACTTGAGGAACTGCTTAGGCGCAGAGGGGAGCTCGAGCTCCTGCGGACGGCCGCTGAAGTTGTTCCATTTCTCGATGATCTGCTCCTTGGTGGGCTTGTTCTCAAAGCGCACGAACACCGCGGCGAAGTGACCGTTGGTCACGGGCACGCGCAGGCACTGCGCGGTGAACGCGGGGCTGGTCGCAGGGACGATCTCACCGTTTTCAATCTTACCCCAAATTTTGAGCGGCTCCTGCTCGGACTTTTCTTCTTCACCGCCGATGTAGGGGATAACGTTATCCACCATTTCGGGCCAGCGCTCGAAGGTCTTGCCGGCGCCCGAGATCGCCTGATAAGTGCAGACAAGCGCTTCTTTCACGCCGAACTCATCGAGCGGGAACAGCGCAGGCACGTAGCTCTGCAGCGAGCAGTTGGACTTGACCGCGACGAAGCCGCGCTTGGTGCCGAGACGCTTGCGCTGGCTCTCGATGATTTCCTCGTGCTGCCAGTTGAGCTCGGGAATGATCATCGGCACATCGGGAGTGCCGCGGTGTGCGCTGTTGTTGGATACGACGGGGCATTCCGCCTTCGCGTACGCCTCTTCCAGCGCGCGGATCTCCGCCTTGGGCATATCGACGGCGCAGAAGATGAAATCCACCTGCGATGCGACCGCCTGCACGTCGGAGGCATCCAACACGATCATATTCTTCATTGCTTCGGGCATGGGGGTGGTCATTGCCCAACGACCGCCGACCGCTTCCTCGTACGTCTTGCCTGCCGAACGGGGGCTGGCAGCGAGGGCGGTAACGTTGAACCACGGATGGTTCTCCAAAAGAGTCATAAACCGCTGACCGACCATACCGGTACAGCCGACGACACCTACACGATACTGTTTCATACTAATCATACTTCCTTTCGAAGCGGAACATACCAAATCGGAAAAAACCGTTGAAAAAATGCCGCTTATAGTATATAATGACAAGGATATACCTTGCGCCGCCCCCATTTTACCACTTATTATAGGGGGTTGTCAATAACGCACAGGGGATTTTCGCTTAAAGAAAGCAGGGTTTTACAGGGAATGTTACGACAAGATTTTTATTATGAACTGCCCGAGGAGCTGATCGCGCAGGAACCGATCGAGCCTCGCGATGCATCGCGGCTGCTGGCGCTCGACCGCCAAAGCGGCGAAGTAGCCCATCGGCATTTCACGGACATATTGGAATATCTGCGCGAAGGCGATTGTCTGGTGCTCAACGACAGCCGCGTGCTGCCTGCGCGCCTGCTCGGTAAACGCGCTGCCACGGGGGCGAACGTGGAGCTGCTGTTGCTCACCCCCCACGGCAACGATACGTGGGAAACGCTTGCAGGCCCCGGCCGCCGCGCGAAACCGGGGGATATCCTCGCCTTTGGCGACAGCTTGCTCACCGCTGAGGTGCTGGACGTGCTGGAAGGCGGCAACCGATTGGTTAAATTCTCGTATGAGGGGAATTTCTATCACGTGTTGGAGCGCATCGGGCAGATGCCGTTGCCGCCGTATATCAAGAAAAAACTGGAAAACGGCGAGCGGTATCAGACGGTGTATTCCCGTGAGGTGGGCAGCGCCGCCGCACCAACGGCCGGTTTGCATTTTACCCCCGAATTGCTTGAGAAAATTAAGGCAAAGGGTGTGGAAATTGCTTATGTAACGCTGCACGTGGGACTCGGTACGTTCCGCCCCGTCAAAGAGGATAACATCGAAAATCACACGATGCACGCCGAGCATTACGAACTGACCGCCGAAACCGCGGACGTTATCAATCGCACTCGCGAGCGTGGCGGCAGAGTGATTGCGGTCGGTACGACGAGCTGCCGCACGCTGGAGAGCGTGGGGCTGACCAACGGTCGGGTGGAGCCGGCCGACGGTTGGACAAGCATCTTCATCTACCCCGGTTATGAATTTCAGGTGCTGGATGGGCTGATTACGAATTTCCATCTGCCTGAGAGTACGCTGATTATGTTGGTCAGCGCCTTTGCCGGCTATGAGCATACGATGGAAGCGTATCGTCAGGCAGTAGAGGAGAAGTATCGGTTCTTCTCATTCGGCGATAGTATGGCTATACTGTAAAGGAGAATATTCCTATGATGAACGTCATCAAAACCGAGGGGGCAGCCCGCCGCGGCGTGTTCGAGACGCCGCACGGCACGGTGCAGACTCCTGCGTTTATGAACGTCGCGACCAGCGCGGCGATCAAAGGCGGTGTGTCCGCTTTTGACCTCAAAGATCTGCATTGTCAGGTGATGCTGTGCAACACCTACCATCTGCACGTGCGTCCCGGCGACGACCTCGTGCGCCGCATGGGCGGCCTGCATAAATTTACCGGCTGGGATGGACCGATCCTCACCGACAGCGGCGGGTTTCAGGTGTTTTCCCTCGCGGGCTTGCGCAAGATCAAGGAGGAGGGCGTGTATTTCTCCTCCCACATCGACGGCAAGAAGCTGTTTATCGGTCCCGAGGAGAGTATGCGCATCCAGTCGAATCTCGGCTCGACCATCGCGATGGCATTCGACGAGTGCGTAGAAAACCCCGCCAAATACGATTATTCCGCCGCCTCCTGCGAGCGCACGACGCGCTGGCTTAAGCGGTGCAAGGCGGAGATGGCACGGCTCAATTCCTTACCCGATACCGTCAATCCGCAGCAGATGCTCTTTGGCATCAATCAAGGCTGCACTTACGCCGACCTGCGCGTGCGGCATATGCAGGAAATTGCCGAGCTTAACCTCGACGGCTACGCCATCGGCGGTTTGGCGGTCGGCGAGCCCGCCGAGGTGATGTACGAGATGATCGAGGCGGTCGAGCCGCATATGCCGAAGGATAAAATCCGCTACTTGATGGGTGTCGGCACGCCCGAGAACATCCTCGAGGCGGTACACCGCGGTGTGGATCTGTTTGACTGCGTGATGCCCTCGCGCAACGCGCGTCACGGACATATTTTTACGTGGCAGGGACACCGCAACCTCATCAACAACAAATACGCCGACGATCCGCGCCCGCTCGATGAGGAATGCGACTGCCCTGTTTGCCGCAACTTTTCCCGCGGGTACATCCGCCACCTGCTCAAGGCAGGGGAAATGCTGGGTATGCGGTTGACGGTGATGCACAACCTCTATTTCTACAATACGCTGATGGAGCGCATCCGTCAGGCGCTGGATGAGGGGCGGTTTGAGGAGTTCTATCGCCAATACACCAACCGTCTGGATGTGCGTATCTAAATAAATTGTAAATTCTCAAGGTTAGGCTTGCACTTTTTGCAATTATCCTTTATAATAAGAATAATTTTATGATTTTGGAGGAAAAAACAATGAATTTGCTTTCGAATTTACTTTTGCTCGCTGACACGGCCGCCACGGGCGCAGCTGATGCCCAGCAGGGTGGCCTTGGCAGTATGCTGGTGTCCTTCCTGCCGCTGATCCTCATCGTGGTGCTGATGTACTTTATGATGATTCGCCCGCAGAAGAAAAAGCAGAAGGAAGAGCAGCAGATGCGCAACAACCTGCGCGTCGGCGACGAGCTGACCACCATCGGAGGCATCAAGGGTCGCGTCGTTAGCATCAAGGACGATACCATCACCATCGAGACGGGTGCTGACCGCACCAAGATCCAGTTTATGAAGTGGGCGATCCAGTCTGTTGAGACGAAGCACGATACCCCCGTGGATGACGACGATGACGATGATGATGACGATATCTAATCGTCAGGCATAATCCTCCCGTGTCGGGCATACTAGTTTCTTAACAGAGCTTGGGAGGAATACACCATGAGAGCACAAGACCGAACTTCTTCGTTTTTTCGCTGTTGGCTGCGCCCCGTGTTGGTGGGCGTGGCTGTCGGCTTGATCGCCTGTATCGGGCTGCTGCTGCTGATGGCGCTTATCGTTCAGTCGGTGGATGTGCCGCGTTCGGCAATATGGCCGCTCGCGCTCGCCGCCGCCGCGCTCGGCGCGCTGTTAGCGGGGTTGACCGCTGCCGCGGTCGCAGGGCAAAAAGGGCTTTTGCTCGGGGCGGTCTGCGGACTGGTCCTGTGGCTGCTTATCCTGCTTGCGGGCGTTGCTCGCTATGAGGGGGTTAGTGGCGGCAACGCGGCGATTAAGGCGGCAACGCTGCTGCTGTCGGGCAGCATCGGCGGTGTGCTTGGTGTGAATCTGCGTAAGCATTGACGAAAAGGGGCGGAGTAGGCGGTGCTTACTCCGCTTTTCGTTCTATTTTCCGTTGTCGGCACATACACATTTTTCGTAAAGGAGAGATGTGTATGAAACGGACAACCACCCGTCGCCGCAAAGAGGCGGCCGCCTTTGTTCATGAGAATCGCCGCTTGTTCCCGTTTGTCGGTCTGTTTTTGCTCGGTGTGCTGTGCGGGGTGCTGGTGTATGTCGCCGCCGCCCGCCCCGCCGAGGAATGGACGGGGTTTTTGCAGATCTCGACGGCGATCGACGGCTGGCGCAGCGGGCTTGCCACCCTGTGGGGGTCGGTGCTGTCCGTGGTTGCGTTGCTGTGCGCGCTGTTTTTGCTCGGGCTTTGGCCCTGCGGCGCGCCGTTTATTCTGCTCGTGCCGCTGTTTTACGGGCTTGGGCTCGGGCTGACCGAGGCGTATTACTACAGCCTCGGCGGACAGGGTGTCGCCACGGTGGCGCTTGTTGTGATGCCGCACGGACTGCTGTGCGCCGCAGTGCTGGTCACGGCGGCGGTGGAGAGCCTGCGCCTATCGACAAGGCTCAGCCGTCAGCTACTCCCCTCGGCCGCCTGCGGCGGGCTGTGGACGGGCTTTCGGCTGTATTGTCTGCGGTTTTTGTTGCTGTTGGCGGCGACGATATTCGTCGGCTTACTGGATATACTGTTTCGGATGTTATTTGGGCGGTTTTTGCCCTAATGGGGGCTGACTGCCCCGGAAAGAGAGGAAGTCCCCTATGGCTGGTTTTTTTGGACTGTTTAATTATGAAAAGGAAGGCCCCGGCATTGCGAAAAATGCGCCGAAGAAGCGCGCGCCGATCGTCTTTTTTGAAATCTATGGGCGCAAATTCTGGCAGTTGTTCTATGCGAATCTGCTGTTTTTGCTGACCACTCTGCTCGTCGTCACCCGCGGTCTCGCGGATGTGGGCCTGTGCAAGATCACCCGCAATTTTGCGCGGGAGAAGCACGCTTTCGTCCGAGAGGATTTCTTCGAGACGATTAAGCGCAACTGGAAACAGGCGTTGCCGATCGGCATTATCAATCTTTTTGTGACCGCGCTGCTCACCTTCAATGCGGTCTACTATTTCTTCGGTATGTTCCCCGGGGCGTGGAGCATCTTCGGGGTGGATACGACGGGCCTGCAAGCGATGACCCCCGGCATTCTGGACCATGTCGTCATCGCTGTGACGGTGTTCGGGTATATGGCGTTCACGTGGATGAAATATTACATCCCGATGCTGACGATGACTTTCAAGTATTCCACGAAGGACGTCTATATAAATTCGTTTAAATTCGCCATTGTGGGACTCAAGCAGAACCTGCTCATTTCCGTCATCCTTATCACGCTGTACGCGATCGTGGCGGCGTTGTTTCTTGCGTTCGGCAGTTGGCAGATCGGCATTTTGATCCTGATTATTGTCTCGCTGTTCCTGCCGGCCTTCCGCTCGTTGCTCATTCAGTTCACCATATTCCCGTTGATCCGCACGATGATCATCGACCCCTATTACAAGGAGCATCCCGAGGCGGACAAGCAGCTGCGCCGCGATCTCAACCTTGACATCGAGGAGAGCGATGAGGAGAAAGCCGCGGTCGTGTTTGACGACGCTCGCCCGACCGAGAAGGCAGTGGAGGCGACCGTCCCGCGGCAGTACAGTGCGGACGAGCTGCGGCGCTTTAACGCGACGGCGAAGGAAGAGGACGAAACCATTTAACAGAGGATGGTAGTATGACAGAGTACATTTTGATTGCTCTTGCGCTAATCGTGATCGGTCTGCTGATCGTCGCGGTGTGTCAACTTACGGGTTTGCGCCGTCGGCAGGACGATTCCGCCCAGCTCAAGGCTCTGGAGGATAAAGTGAGCCACCTCGAGACCGCTCTGCTCGCGGAGCAGCGCGCAGGTCGTCAGGAGAGCACGCAGAGCGTGCAGGCGATGAGTCAGGTGCTTCTCACCGCACAGGGACAAGCCAATCAGGCGATGACCGAGAGCCTTGAGAACATCCGCCGCGCGGTATCGGGTCAGCTCGACACCATTCGGCAGGAGAATAACCGTCAGCTCGAACAGATGCGGCAGACGGTGGACGAAAAGCTGCAGAAGACCCTTAATGACCGTATCAGCCAGTCCTTCCAGTTGGTCAACGAGCGGCTCGAGCAGGTGTATGCGGGACTCGGCGAGATGAAGACGCTCGCAAGCGGTGTCGGCGACCTTAAGAAGGTGCTGTCCAACGTCAAGACCCGCGGCGTGCTTGGTGAGTTCCAGCTCGGGGCGATCCTTGAGCAGATCCTATCGCCCGAGCAGTACGAGGCGAACGTCAAGACACGCCCGGGTAGCACGCATTACGTCGAATACGCCATCAAGCTCCCCGGCAACGACGACGGCACCGTGTGGCTGCCGATTGACGCCAAATTCCCCGTCGATGCCTACACGCAGCTGCTCGACGCTTATGACACGGGCGATGCCGATGCGGTGAAGGCGGCGGGTAGTGCGCTGGATGCGCGCATCCGCACCTTTGCGAAGGATATCCGCGACAAGTACATCGACCCGCCGAACACCACCGATTTCGGCATTATGTTCCTGCCGATTGAGGGCTTGTACGCCGAGGTGGTGCGTCGCGGACTCGTGGAGATCCTCCAGCGGGATTATCACGTGAATATCGCGGGTCCGACCACCATGGCGGCGGTGCTTAACAGCCTGCAGATGGGCTTTCGCACCCTCGCGATCCAGAAGCGTTCAGGCGAGGTGTGGAAGGTGCTCGGCGCGGTTAAGACCGAATTTGAGAAATTCGGCAGCGCGGTCAAGGCGGCGCAGAACCGCCTCGAGCAGGCGAGCGATGAGCTGGACAAGCTCGTCGGCGTGCGCACTCGCCAGATCCAGCGCAAGCTCGCGAACGTCACCAATCTTGCCGACACCGAGGCGGTCGCCCTTCTGGAGGACGGCAGCGACGAATAACGGCATAATTCTTCTGCCCCCACACTATGTATGGGGTAGGAGGGATGGCTATGGTTCGATTAATTTCGTGGAATAAGTGGCAAAACGCCGTGCTGTGCGCGGTGGTGGCGGTGCTGGTCGCGGTTGGTATTGCAGAGACGATGATCTCCCATCGCGAGGCGACCCTCGCCGCATCGACGGCGAAGAAAGAGGGAGCGGTGTTCCTGCCGATCGTGATGTATCACGGCGTGCTGGACGACACGTCCCGTCAGGGACAGTACATCATTACCCCCGCGCAGCTCGAGGATGATCTGAAAACGATCAAGGAGCACAGCTATACCACCGTTACGATGGCGGATCTGCTCGATTATGTTGACAACGGTACGCCCTTGCCCGAAAAGCCGATTATGCTCACCTTTGATGATGGGTATTACAACAACTATCTCTTTGCCGACCCGCTGCTGGAGCGCTACGGGATGCAGGCAGTGATCTCCCCTGTATGTAAGTGGACGGAATTTTATTCCGACACCCCTGGTCAGAGTGATCACGCGATCTATTCCCATATCACGTGGGAGGAGATCCGCGCGATGGTGGTGAGCGGGCGGTGGGAGATTCAGAATCACAGTTACGATATGCATTATTGCGAGGCGGGCAAGCGCAAAGGCACGCTGCGCCGCGCTTCCGAGACGGTGCAGACGTACGAGGCGGCTCTTCGGGAAGATCTATCCGCCGCCCAACAGCATCTTACCACCCTCGCGGGGGTGACCCCGACCACCTTTACCTACCCCTACGGCGCGATGTGCGCCGAGGCATTGCCGATTATTAAGGAGCTCGGCTTTCGCGCGACCCTCACCTGCGAGAGCCGCGTCAACCGCATCACCCGTGACGCGGACTGCCTGTACGGTCTGGGGCGCTATCTGCGTCCCGCGGGTGTTACGAGCGCGACGTATTTTGACCGCATTTTTACCGCGGTAGAGAAAGCCAAGAAATAAGGAGACCGTTATGGAACAGAAAAAGATCGACCGCATCAACGAGCTTGCACACCTTGCGAAAGAGCGCGAGCTGACCGCCGAGGAGGTCGCCGAGCGGCAGACTCTGCGCGCGGAATATATCGCGGCGTTTCGCGCCAATCTGACGGCGCAGTTGGAAAACACCGTCATCGTGGACAAAGACGGTAACCGTATTAAGCCCAAGAGGACACCCAAATCGTAAAGGAGGATATCACTATGGAAAAGCTGCTCAATTTACTGGACACCAACGCCCGCCTCACCGTCGAACAGATGGCGGTGATGCTGGATATGAGCGAGGAGGCGGTCGCGGCTCAGATCGCTCGTCTCGAGGCGGACGGCGTCATCCGTGGCTACAAGCCGCTCATCGACTGGGAGAAGACCGACCGCGAGCTGGTCACCGCCATCATCGATCTGCAGATCGCTCCGAGCAAGAATAAGGGCTTTGACGCCCTCGCCGAGACCATCACCGCCTTTGACGAGGTGGAGAGTGTGACGCTGATGTCGGGCGGCTACGATTTGTCGGTCAAGCTGACGGGTAAATCCTTCCGCGACGTCGCGATGTTCGTGCACAAGCGGCTGTCCCCGTTGGATGGCGTGTTGTCCACCGCCACCCATTTCGTGCTCAAGACGTATAAGGAGCGCGGTGTGTTGTTCACCGACGAGAAGAAGGACGAGAGAGGCCTGGTATGAATTACGACAAGTTATTGAACACCACCCTGCAGGGACTTAAGCCGTCGGGCATCCGCAAGTTCTTTGACATTGCGGCGGAGATGGACGAGGTGATTTCCCTGTCGGTGGGCGAGCCGGATTTTGCCACCCCGTGGCACATTCGGCAGGAGGGCATCCACACGCTGGAGAAAGGGCGCACCTGGTATAGTCCCAACGCGGGCTTGCTCGCCTTGCGCGAGGCGATCGCGGGTTACGTCCGGCGCCACAGCGGGGTGGAGTATGACCCCAAAAGTGAAGTGTTGGTCACGGTCGGCGGCAGTGAAGCCATCGATCTGGCTTTCCGTGCTCTGCTCAACCCTGGCGATGAGGTGCTCATCCCCGAACCGAGCTTTGTGTGCTATGAGCCGCTTACCCGTATGGCGGGCGGCGTGGCGGTGCCGCTGGTGACGCGGGTGGAGGACGAGTTCCGCCTGACCGCTGAGGCGGTGAAAGCGGCGATCACCCCGCGCACCAAGCTGCTGGTACTGCCGTTCCCGAACAACCCCACGGGCGCGATTATGGAGCGAGAGCATCTCGAGGAGATCGCTGCGGTACTGCGTGGCACCGATATTATGGTGCTGTCGGACGAGATCTACGGCGAACTAACCTACGGGCGCGAGCACGTCAGCATCACCACCCTCGAGGGGATGCAGGAGCGCACGGTGCTCGTCAGTGGCTTTTCCAAGGCGTTTGCGATGACCGGTTGGCGGCTTGGCTACGCCTGCGGTCCTGCGCCGGTGATGAAGATGCTCACCAAGCTGCACCAGTTCGCCATTATGTGCGCACCGTCGACGGCGCAGTACGCCGCTATTGAAGCGATGAATAATGGCGATGCCGCGGTCGCGTCGATGCGGGATGAATACAATATGCGCCGCCGCCTGACGGTGGACGGGCTTAATAAGCTGGGGCTGACCTGCTTCGAGCCACAGGGCGCGTTTTACGTGTTCCCCTGCATCCGCTCGACAGGGATGACCTCAGAGGAGTTCTGCGGCCGCCTGCTCAAAGAGAAGCACGTGGCGGTCGTGCCCGGCAATGCCTTCGGCGAGAGCGGCGAGGGCTTTGTGCGCATTTCGTATTGCTACTCCGTCAACCATATCACGGAGGCGTTAAAACGCATCGGCGAATTTCTTGAGGAGAACGGGCTATGCAAGTAACGGTGCACGCACCCGCGAAGATCAATTTGACGCTGGACGTGGTCGGCGTGCGCGCGGATGGATATCACCTGCTGGAGAGCGTGATGCAGTCGGTGGACTGCTGTGATACGCTCACGGCGACGGCGACCGATGGCGAAGTGACGCTCGAGGTACTCGGCGCATCGCCCTGTCCCGTGGAGAAGAACACCGCCTACCGCGCCGCGCAGGTATTTCTGCGCGAAACGGGGGTGAGCGGTGGTGTCGCGATGACGTTACACAAGCGCATCCCGCAGCAGGCGGGGATGGGCGGCGGCAGTGCGGACGCGGCAGCGGCACTGATCGCGCTGGACAAGCTGTATGACACCCAACTGACAACTGACGAGCTGTGTGCGATGGGTCTGCAGGTGGGGGCGGACGTGCCCTTCTGCGTGCTCGGCGGCACTGCGATGGTGACGGGCATCGGCGAGGGATTAGAGTCCCTGCCGTCCCTGCCCGATTGCCACATTGTGATCGCCCAACCCGCGGACGGCGTGTCCACGGCGGCGGCGTATGCCGCGCTCGACCGCGCGCCGATCGCTAACCATCCCGATCATCCTACAATGCTGGCAGCTCTGCGCCGCGGCGATCTCGGCGGCGTATGTTCGGGGGTGTTTAACGTGTTTGAACCCGCGACTGCGCTTGACGGCGTGACGGCGATCCGCCGTCGGATGGCGGCGTTTTCGCCGCTTGCGTCGCAGATGACCGGCAGCGGCTCGGCGGTGTTTGCCATCTTCGACGATGCCGTGCGCGCTCAGGCGTGCGCCGACGCGCTGGCGGGGGAGTTCCCCGTGGCGTTTGTGTGCCGCCCCTGCGACGGCAACCGCGTTGAGGTAAAATAATTGCATAAACTTTCCAAATCCCGTCCATACTCTGACTACAAGACAGAGAGGACGGGATTTTTATGGTGTTATCCAGACGGTTTTTGCGTGCAGGTGTCGGCGGACTTGCGTTGTGCCTGCTGATTTCGTTGTGCGGCTTTTACGGGCGGTGTACGGAGGTGCGGGAGAGTGTGGTGCGTCTGCACATTCTCGCCAATTCCGATAGTGACGAGGATCAGGCACTAAAGCTCAAGGTGCGCGATGCGGTGGTGGAGGCCGCCGCGGGGTGGTTGGATGGTGCACAGAACGCCGACGAGGCGCTCGCACTCGCCGAACAGCGCCTGCCCGCGCTCAAGGCGGTCGCACAGCGGGCGGTGACCGACGCGGGGTACGATTATCCCGTGGATGCCACCTTGTGTACGATGTATTTTACGACAAGGCAGTATGATACTGTCACCTTGCCTGCGGGGGTGTATGAGGCGGTGCGTTTCACCATCGGCAGCGGCGAGGGGAAGAACTGGTGGTGCGTGGTGTACCCGCCGTTGTGCGCGGGCGCGGCGATGGAGCGGGGAACGCTTAGCGACGTGCTGGATAGCGATCAGGTGGCGATGGTCACGGGCGGCGAGCGGTTTGAAGTGCGCTTTAAGGTGTTGGAATGGTGGGAGGAACTGGTGAATTTTCTTCGCCAATAAGCATTTGTAGAAAAAATTGAAAAAACTTGAATTTTTCTCTTGACAAACGGGGATGCTTAGTGTATTATAGTCAAGCGGCTTTTGAAGAGCCGCTGGTGACTTACGCACCTTTAGCTCAGTTGGTAGAGCACCTGACTCTTAATCAGGGTGTCCAGGGTTCGAGTCCCTGAAGGTGCACCATTTAACCCGGTGTTGTTTATGTGGCCCGTTGGTCAAGTGGCCTAAGACTCCGGCCTCTCACGCCGGCAACACGAGTTCGAATCTCGTACGGGTCACCAATTTTTGAAAAACTATAAGCAGTATATCTGTTTATATATAGTCGGTGTTGATGGCGTTGAGGGTCCACCCGTTCCCATCCCGAACACGGTAGTTAAGCTCAACAGCGTCGAAGATACTTAGTGGGAAGCCGCTTGGGAAAATAGAGCGATGCCGACACAAACACCGGATGATTTTCATCCGGTCATATGCCTTCTTAGCTCAGTCGGTAGAGCACCTGGCTGTTAACCAGGGTGTCGTTGGTTCGAGTCCATCAGGAGGCGCCAAAAAATTCCGTTCACGAATGTGGACGGAATTTTTACTTATTCACTATTAACTATTCACTCTTCACTAAAAAGTTTTCGTGAACGGAATTTCAGGTAAGAAGTAAGAGTGAATAGTGAAGAAGTATATTGTAAAAAGCAGTTAATGTTGCTACAATATGTTTGTGAAAGGTGTTGATTTGATTGAAGATATTGATAAAATTCCAAGTAAACGAAAAAGAACTGAAGTTGAAAAGGCAATCAATTTTATTAATAATGCCATATAATTTTGAACTTCTGAATTAAATATAAGGGTTCAAAAAGGGTACGAATCCCCAAAAAATCCGTCCACGAAAGTGGACGGATTTTTTTATTCATTGCGAAAGCAATGGTATATCATCACCGCAGGTGTATATCATTAGCCATCAGGCTGTATCTCATCACGCTTCAGCGTGTATGTAATTGAATACATTTTCTCACGAAAATGATTATATTCCGTCTTACGATGGATTATATACAAGGCTTTGCCTTGATTTGCTTCGCTTGAATTTGTAGTATACTTTTGTTATACTATATGTGTGAGGTAATGTTATGAAATTATTTAAAGCAAATAAGACAGAACAAAACAACAAACACTTCGCTGTTTGTGGTATTGTTGAAATTGAAGATAAAATTTTGCTTGTGCGCCACACATATGGCACAGCAAAAGACAGAATTCTTTTGCCGGGAGGATATGTTAAAGAGGGCGAAATACCTACAACTGCTGTTGAAAGAGAAATTTTTGAAGAAACAGGAGTTGTCTGTAAGGCAAAAGAGCTTTATTCAATGCAATTCAAAGCAGAGCAATGGTGCCCAGTTTTTACTTTGGACTATATTTCGGGTGAGCCTAAACCTGATGGTTACGAAAATAGCGAGGTATTGTTGTTGACTGTCGATGAAGCTCTTGCTCGTGAAGATTTAACAAATATGAGCAGAGAAATTCTTAAGGCATATAAAGAAAACAATAAAGGTCTTTTAAAGAGTAATTATATTGCTAAAAATTGCACAGATAATGATTATGCTATTTTTGGAGTATGAATTTAGTGAAATGAAATTGGATTAAAACAACCTTCTTCTGCGGATCATATGCGCTATATAGATTGTGAAGGGGTGTTATTTATTACAAAAAACATCACAATAATTACAATTCATTAATTTTTCAACGCTACTTTGCTATAGTACAACTAAGAGGTGATGTTATGAAGCGTACCAATAAAATTATAGAGTCTGCAATTGGATTTGTGCCCATGCTTTTGCTGTGGGTTATAGGTAGCTTATCGTACAATAACTTTTATGTAGAGTTAACAGCTGATAGGAATGAACAGCATATTGGGGCTGTTATTCCTATGGTAGTAATTGCCATAATGCCTGTTTGGTTGCAGGTTTTTGCAATTGTTGGCAAGGTTTTTAATTTGAAACTGATGTATATTTTTGCCGTAATCGGAATGGGCTTGCCTACTTTTGGGTACATTCTTACTAATTTCACCATGGATGACGGGAATATACTGCACTGGATTTATGTCTTTACAATAGGCATAGTGCTTCTCCCTTTTGCAAGATTGGCATTCCCTGCTTTGGAGGGAGCCGCCATATTTTCCTATTTGTATACGAATAGGGTTTGGGATTGCTATGACATATACATGAACAGAATAGATTCGTTTGCTACAGACGTATGCAGAATATATTTGCTTGCTATAGTAATATCAGTAATATTATTTTTACTTGTAAAAACCAAAAAGGATGTTTTTACAAATCTCTAAAGATAAAAGGCTTATTAGGAATAGTGCTTTTGGTGTTTATGATAGCAGGAATAGTCCTTTGTTTAAAAGGATATTTTTCAAAGGATAATTGAAATATTTGAAAACATAAAAACACAAATAATACAAGAGACCGAGTTTTTTCAGAGGTGTTTTTAATATGAATGAATATGCTGATTTATTACTTGAGTATGCTCTTGATAATGAAAACTATATAAAATGGCGAGATATACATGGGAAAGCCTTTGGTGAATTGTTTTTATCGGCATTTAAAGATTCCGCAGAGGCGCAGATACATCTTACTGCGGCTCTGATAAAAATATCAAACCGTGATTTTAATGGCGGACTGTCAAAGCTTCTTATGCTCGAACAGCTTTGTTTTAATGATTTTGATTGCTTTGCTCTTTCGTACTTTACCGGTCTATGCTATGAGTTTTTGGAAAATGAGCAACAGATGAACAAATATTATGACAAAATGCTTTCATATGACTATGATTTTCAAGTTGTAATAGCCTTTCATCCCTATTATCGTACCGCAAAATTTGCACAGAGAAAGTCAGAAAATACAAAAGCCTTGGATTATTATAATAAGGCATATAAATTGTATTCAGATAACGAAACTGATGCTGTAAAGCTGGGGAATATGGGTCAGATATGTTATGATATGGGAACTGTGTATCTGTCTTGTCAGAATTACGAGAAGTCGAGGGAGCTTCTTGAAAAGTCTTGCAGATTCAGTCCTGCTGAAAATCCTCAGCGAAACTATGTGATGGCTATTCTTTGCGCTGTAGAAGGTAAAAAAGATGAATCTAAAAAACTGGTTGACAGCTTACCGGATTACTTAAAAGTTAATTGTGAACAGATAATATCCTCAATTTAAAGAGTGTCAATCCAACTTGTAAATAAAAAATCCAAGTCGTTCGACTTGGATTTTTTGTATCTCTTATTTATTTACAAGCTCTTTATTTACAAACAACTCATCATTATCCGAATAAATATCATAAGCGTCGCCTACTATACTTATATCTAAGTTGCCGTGCTCTCCGCCGAATTCACCGTCCAGAGACCAAGGCACTTTTTTGTTGCTAGTGATTTTGAGGTGCTTTGTTTTAGTAAATACAATGTTGTCGCTACTATAATCTTTATTAATAACCTGTATGAGAGCGCCTAAAACATCAATATTTCTTTTAACTCCTTTTACAATAAGGAGCTCAAAAACACCGTCGTTAAGCTTAACATCATCAAATTTAGCAAGGCCTGCAACTGAGGTTGTGTTGGAAATAGCGCAATAATATACGTTATCTTCAATAACACCGCCATCGTATTCAATTTTCATATACGTTGGCTTAAAGCTTGCAAGCATTGGGAAAAATCTGATAACAAAGCCGTGTATCATGTATGCGCTGTGACCTAAAATGTTTTTCCATTTTTGCGGTGTTGAGTATGAAAGGTCTGTTGCAGCACCAAAGCAAGCAATGTAATTAAAATATTTATCCTGAAACTTTCCAACATCATAGGTGTTGGTTTTGTTATTTAAAATCATTTTGGCAGCAGTTTCTACGCCTGAACCGATACCCAGGGTTGTGGCAAGGTCGTTTGTTGAGCCGGATGGAATATAGCCAACAGGCACTCTCTTATTTATCTGTAAAACGCCGTTCATTGTTTCGTTGAGTGTTCCGTCGCCACCGCAGCATATAATTATATCGTGATCATTACCCTTTTCCTTTACTATCTCTGTAGCATGGCCTGGACCTTTGGTCTCTTCAACAGTAAAATCAAAATCAGCAGGAGAAAGGTTTTTAATTATTTCCTCCACACCGATACGCTTACGGTTAGTACCTGAGCAGGGGTTGGTAATTAAAAGAGCTTTTTTCTTATTCATATAGCCACATCCGTCTCGTTTTATATGGTTTGCATATTTCCCAAATTATAACAAAACCTGAATATCAGGTCAAGAAAAATATTAAAGTTTAGAGTGGGTCAAGCGTATCCGAACCAGCCTTAAATGGCGTTGTTTTGCTAAATGATAAAAAAGAGGATAATTATGGAATTAAATGGCGAAATGAATAGCTCCAATATTTACGCAGTAATAAGGTTATTTTTGCGGAGATAATATTATTGAGGTGATTTGTAATGGCAAAAAAGGGTATGAAGCGTATTGACCGTACTCATACAAAACCGAGAAATGATGTTTCAGCCGTGCCTGAAATTCAAGGTAAGGCAAAAAGCGGTAAGGTAAAAGCTAATCCAATAATTGCAGGTGTCGATGCACCAAGTCAAAAGGTGTATCACGGCACACCGAGAACAGAGGAAAAACCAATATCATCTGCGTATCCCGAAATAGACACAGACCTTGCAAGAGATAATATTGAAAACGATATTCCGTATGCAGATTTACAAGATAATTGAAGATAACCAAGAAAGCAAAAACACAGATAAGTGTATCTGTGTTTTTGCTTTTGGTTTCGTCTCACCTTGCTATTTGAAATAAGATATGATATATTAAAAAACAGGTAAATTAATTTTATCTATTCAATTTTGAGGTGGTTTTGTGTTCGCTAAAATTTATGATACAGAAATAAAAATAGATTATAACAATAGCAATGATTTTAATAGATACCCAGGCGACATTATGGCGGAATATAACCAGTCAATGGAAGAGGGCCTTGATATTGAAAAATACAAGGATTTGTTCCAATCTATTGCAGTTCTTGAGAAGGGTGAAATAAAAAAACGCCTCAGCGACATTATTTTCGAGATTGTTATTAATGCGGATATACGCTCCGATTATAAATACAACGAGCCTAACGACCTTAATAGTATTAAAGAGGCAAGAAAAGCGTATGAAATTCAAGGCGCAGTGCCTGAGAAAGAGGAGCTTCGCAAAAAGCTCCATGGCGCGTGGGCCGGTAGAGTCTGCGGCTGCCTTCTTGGTAAAACAGTTGAGGGTATAAGAACAGATGAGTTTATTCCTTTTCTTAAAGAAACGGGCAACTACCCCATGCACCGCTATATTTTAAGCACGGATATAACAAAAGAAATCAAGGACAAATATAAATTTTTTTTCTACAACAGGGCATACGCCGATAAGGTTGACGGTATGCCTGTTGACGACGATACAAACTATGTTGTATTGTATCAAAAAATTGTTGATGAGTTCGGAAGAGCTTTTGAATCTGACGATGTTGCGACAGCGTGGCTTAAATATCAGTCCGTTCACTCTTATTTTACTGCAGAAAGAACCGCGTACATTAACTTTATAAACTGCATACAACCACCGGCTTCTGCTATGTATAAAAATGTTTGCCGTGAATGGATTGGCGCCCAGATACGTGGCGATTATTTCGGTTATATCTGTCCCGGTAATCCTGAGGAAGCTGCCGAAATGGCGTTTAACGACGCAAGAATATCCCACGTTAAAAACGGTATTTACGGTGAAATGTTTGTTTCCGCTATGATTGCCTGCGCCGCAATTACAGATAACATTGAAGATATAATTAAAGGCGGTCTTGCCCAGATTCCTGCTTCATCAAGGCTTTATGAAGCAGTTATGAAAATCTATGATGACTATAAAAACGGCGTAAGCGTTGAAGATTGCCATAACTACATTCATTCTCAATATGATGAGCATACAGACCACGGCTGGTGCCACACAATTTCCAATGCTATGATAGTTGTTGCGGGTCTTCTTTATGGTGAGGGTGATTTCGGCAAATCAATCTGCACCGCTGTTGGAATGGCGTTTGATACAGATTGCAACGGCGCAACTGTTGGCTCAATCCTTGGTATGAGAGGCGGTATCGACTGCATCGACGAATATTGGACAAAGCCGATAAATAATAAAATTCACACATCAATTTTCGGCATAGATACTGTAAATATTCAAGAAGCGGTTGAAAAAACCTTGGAGCATATAGAAGGTTAATAAAATGAAGAAAAGTAAAGTAATTATTATAATTATAACAGGCATTGCAATACTTGCGACAGGTATCCTGACAAAGCAACATTTCTTTCTCATGGTGCCATTGTTTATCTCTCTTTTTGTAATGTCCTTTCAGTCGGAGGCTAACCGCTACGGCTCGTTGATGGGGGCAATAAACTCTCTGATATATACGGCTGCATATACATATATGGGCGTTTACGGTTCTGCAGTGTCAGCTCTTCTTTTAAGCTTCCCTATGCAGCTAATGACGTTTTTCAACTGGAAAAAGCATGCGTACAAAAAGACAGTTATATTTAAGCAAATGTCAAATAAAATGCGCGTTGTTTCAACTGTTGGTGTATTAGCTTTATGGGCAGTAGCTGCGTTGATTCTTTACAGGCTTAAATATGAATATGCAATATTCGATAGTATCTTATTCTTGTTGGGTATTATAGTTTCTGTTCTTACAATGTTTGCGTACATAGAGTACACATATCTATGGATTGTTCAGGCGGTTGTGGGCTTATTCCTTAATGTGCAAATGATTATTAATGACTATAGTCAGGCAACGTATTTCGTTTATGGTATATACGCTCTTTATTGCGTAATTTGCGCCTTTATAAATGTGCGTAAATTCTACAAAGAGCAACAAAATCAGTTAAAATAATAATTTCTTGGGTGGTATTATGAATAGTAAGAAAAAAACAATAATTGAAAGCATTGTTACTACTGTATTTTTAGGGCTTTTGGTTTATGCGGCATATTCCATGTGGTACATTTTCTACGGAACAGACAGTGGTGCAGATGTGCATCTTTACACAATCCTTTCAGGCTCCGCTTTAGGATGGTTTTTGGTGCTTTTAGTTCAGGAGCTTTTCAAAAAAGCAAATTGGATTCCAAAGCTTATAGCATTTATTGCCGGTAACGGCTTTTTTCAAGGTGTTATATGGGGCTTTAACTCAAAGCTTAACGAATCATGCACAGATAACGAGCCGGTTATTATAAAAACATATACAGTTGCTTTTGTTATAGCATTTGTAACTCTTCTCATTGCATTTGTTTTAAGAGCAAAAAGAGGCTATAAAGCTGTAAATATTATTCTCGCTGTTATTTACCTTGTTGTTTCAGGCGGAGGTGCCGTTGTGTTTAACATTGATAACATAAAGGCTCTTGAGTATAAAAAGAATATTCAGTTTGATTCAATTACTGCAGAGGAAATGAACCTTACTACTGAGGAAAAAGAGCTTTGCGCAGATTGGTATACTGATAGCTTCTTCGCAGAAAACAGCTCTTTCCCTTTCACATTCAAAATTGATGGCGAAGAGTTTAATCCCAATATGTGGAATAAAGAGTTTATGAAAATCGCCGATGAAACCCAAACTGCTCAAAAAGGTCAGAGCGGATATGTTGTTTTCACTAACGAGAAAAAGGGTTTGCAGGTAACTGTTAAAACAACTGCTTTTGATAACAGCGCTACTTGTCAGTGGGCCGTATATATTAAAAACATTGGAAGTGAAAAATCAGGCATTATCTCCGATTTTTAT
Source organism: Clostridiaceae bacterium (assembly GCA_904501705.1). Lineage (GTDB taxonomy): Bacteria > Bacillota > Clostridia > Oscillospirales > Acutalibacteraceae > UBA5905. The sequence continues at coordinate 23,190 of CAJGCA010000020.1, forward strand.
GCATTTGATTCCTCTGTTGATACAGGTAAAGCAGACCTTTACTACTCAATGGGTAGCGATACTGCTGCAAGCGATTTCTCATTAATTAAAAAATCTCTTTCAGAAAAGGTGAGAAGCTTCTCAGGCGTAGATGGCAAGCCAACAGAGAAATATCTTCCGTATTTCAATATCTGTGGTGAGAAATTCGGCGTTGTTCTTGGTATTGGTTGGACAGGACAGTGGGCATCAGAGCTTTCTGCAAAAGACGGCTTAACAAATATTTCTGTTAAGCAGGAAGAATTCAATGCATATCTTCTTCCGGGAGAAGAGGTGCGCTCACCACTTGTCTCATTAAGCTTTTATAAAAATAATAACGCGCTCAAAGGCTTTAACCTTTTCAGAAGCTGGATAATGGATAGCGTGTACCCTGAAAACGTTAATAAAAATTACTATACTGTAATGGAGGTTGCAGGCCCCACATCTACAAGGACCTCAGATGAAATTATCAATATTCTTGACAATGAAATAGCTGATTTTGCATATGAGCAGACAGATGCATTCTGGATGGATGCAGGCTGGTACACCTACAATGAGGGCTGGCACGACGGCGTAGGCAACTGGACAGTTGATACCTCAAGATACGATAACGGCATTTCTGAGCTTTCATCATATGCTAAAAACAAAGGCTTAGGTCATGTTCTCTGGTATGAGCCTGAAAGGCTTTTTCCAAATACACATTTCCATACTATAGGCTCCCAGAATGATCAATGGCTTGTTGACATAGGCGAAGACAATATAATGTGGAACCTTGCTAACGAAGACGCATTCAATTACTATTGTGATTATCTTCTAAAGTC
>CAJGCA010000021.1 GCA_904501705.1 Clostridiaceae bacterium
CAAGGTTATGGTTATCGGCGAGAACCTGAGCGTTCGCCGTTTCATCCGCTATGAGGGCGACTGCGTGGCGTATGTCCACGGCGGCGGCCGCATCGGCGTGCTCGTGAAGTTCGAGGCGGATGCCGCGGCTTCCGGTTCCGAGGCGCTCATCGAGTGCGGTAAGGACGTGGCGATGCAGATCGCTGCGCTCAACGCTCCCTACCTGAGCGAGGCGACTGTGCCTGCTGATGTTATCGAGCACGAGAAGGAAGTTCAGCTCGCTCTGATGAAGAATGATCCCAAGAACGCCAGCAAGCCCGAGGCGATCCTCGAGAAGATGATCACCGGTAAGATGCGCAAGTACTTTGAGGAAGTCTGCCTGCTCAACCAGGCGTTCGTTAAGGACGGCAACCTCAACGTGGCGCAGTACGTTGACCAGCAGGCGAAAAACGCCGGCGGCGCGATGGCTCTGGTGGACTTCGTCCGCTACGAGAAGGGCGAGGGCCTGCAGAAGCGCGAGGATGATTTCGCGAGCGAAGTTGCCTCGATGATGAAATAATCATTTGCTTAGTTGCGGCGGCACGGAATTTTCCGTGCCGCCGATTTTTTTGTTTACAAAAAAATCGGGAAAATTTCGCCGTTCGGTCTTTACATCATCCGCCTTTTCCAGTATAATGGTAGAGATGATATAATAGGCGAAAGGATGGGTGTTTTTATGCAACCCAAATATAAGCGTATTCTTCTGAAACTCAGCGGCGAGGCGATGGCCGGCGCTGCTCACAGCGGCCTTGATTTTGACACGGTTCTGCATATCTGCCAGTACGTGAAGGAAGCGTCCGAGCTCGGTGCGGAGATTGCGATCGTCGTTGGCGGCGGCAACTTCTGGCGCGGCCGTTCGAGCGGTAAGATGGATCGCACCCGCGCCGATCATATGGGAATGCTCGCGACCACCATTAACGCTCTTGGTCTAGCGGATGCGCTTGAGCAGCTTGGCTGTGAGGTGCGCGTGCAGACCGCGATCGCGATGAATGAGATCGCCGAGCCTTATATCCGCAACCGCGCTGTGCGCCATCTTGAAAAGGGACGCATCGTGATTTTCGGCTGCGGCACGGGTAACCCGTTCTTCTCCACCGACACCGCGGCGGCGCTGCGCGCGGCGGAGATCGAGGCGGACATCATCTTCAAGGCGAGTATGGTGGACGGCATCTACGACAGCGATCCGCATAAGAACCCTGACGCGAAGAAGTTCGACCATCTCAATTATATGGACGTCCTCAACAAGGATCTTAAGGTGATGGATTCCACCGCTGCGACCCTGTGCAAGGACAACGGCATTTCGCTGCTGGTCTTTAACCTCGAGGACCCCGAAAACATTGTCCGCGCCGTTAAGGGCGAGAACATCGGCACACTCGTTGATTAATTTTGATAAGGAGTATCGTTATGAATCAAGTTTTTGCTACCGCAGAAGAAAAAATGAACAAGAGCTTAAATAATCTTTCTTCGGAATTCGCATCCATTCGCGCGGGCCGCGCCAATCCTGCCGTGTTGGATAAATTGTCGGTCGATTATTACGGCTGCCCCACGCCTATCAATCAGGTGGCGGCGGTGTCCGTCCCCGAGCCGCGCGTGCTGCTCATCACCCCGTGGGATAAGTCGGCGCTGAACTTGATTGAGAAGGCGATTTTGACCTCGGATATCGGCATCAATCCGCAGAACGACGGTACAGGCCTTCGCCTGCTGTTCCCCCCGATGACGGAGGAGCGCCGCCGCGATCTGACGAAAGACATCGGCCGTATGGCGGAGGAATGCAAGGTGGCGATTCGCTCGATTCGCCGCGATGCGATGGATAAACTCAAGGATCTGAAGAAGAAGTCCGAGATCACCGAGGATGACCAGAAGAACGGCGAAAAGAAGATGCAGGATCTCACCGACCGTTTCGTCAAGGAAGCCGACAAGATGGCAGAGGCGAAGCAGAAAGAGATTATGGAGATCTGATAACGAATTTCACGGGTCTTCGCCGCTTTTGCGAAAGAGCGGCGAAGACTTTTCGTGCTATTTAGAAGGAGCGTCGTTATGTTCGGTAGAAAGAAAAAGCAGGCGATTTCCGAGCCGACCCCGCGGTTGGTGCCGCAGAATCTCGGCATCATTATGGACGGCAACGGCCGCTGGGCGAAGAAGCGCGGCTTGCCGCGCCAAGCGGGTCACGTCACCGGCGCGCAGGTGTTCCGTAAGATTACGAAATACTGCGAAAAGTGCGGGGTCAAATACCTGACGGTGTACGCGTTCTCGACTGAGAACTGGAAACGCCCGCAGGAAGAAGTGGATGCGATTATGAACCTGCTTCGCCAGTATCTTAAGGAATCGTTGGCGGACTTTCAGCAGGAGAATATCCGTACACGCTTTATCGGCGACCGCTCGGCATTGGCAGAGGATATTCTCAAGCTGATGCGCGAGGCGGAAGAAACCACTGCGCACAAAACGGGTATGACGCTCAACATCGCACTTAACTACGGCGGGCAGCAAGAGCTGACTGCCGCCACGCAGGCGCTCGCTCGTCGCGTGCAGGCGGGGGAGATTTCCCCCGAGGATATCGACGAGGAGATGCTCGGTGCGGCGCTGTATACCGAAGATCAGCCGCCCGTTGACTTGATTTTGCGTCCGAGCGGGGAATATCGCTTGTCGAATTTCCTCATCTGGCAGTCCGCTTATGCAGAGTTTGTGTTTATGGACGTTTTGTGGCCGGACTTTACCGAAGCCGATCTTGAGCGGGCGTTCGAGGAATACGCTCGCCGCAACCGCCGTTTCGGTGGCGTTTGATAGGGAGTGAGAACTCGTGAAAACACGCATTATTTCCGCCCTCGTGGGTACAGTATTGTTGCTTGGCATTCTGTTTTGTCCGTATGAATGGGTATTTGTTGCCGCCGCGGCGGCTCTTGCGGCGATCGCGACGTGGGAGCTGTTGCATAATACGGGAATTATTAAAAATACGCTGTTTTTGATTGGCAGTATGCTGTTTGCCGCTACCGAGGTGCTCGCTTGCACCAACGCTGTGGAAAATACGCAGTACAACTATATGCTTGATCCGCCGTTGGCTCTGTGGCTGACGGTGGCAGGCTGGTTGCCGATTGTTCTGTTGTTGGCGTACGGGGTGTTTACCCTGCTGCTGTTCGCGGTATACCGCTCGTCCTTCGTATGGAAAGGACTGGGTTTGACCGTATATGCCACGCTCGGTTTTACGGCGCTGGCGTTGCTGCGGCTGTCCTCGTCGGTGTTCGGCTTACCTTTTGTGATGCTGCCGCTGGTGATCGCGTGGATGAGCGATACTGGCGCCTATTTCGTCGGCACCTTCCTCGGCAAACATAAAATGGCGCCCGTCATCAGCCCCAAGAAGAGTTGGGAAGGCTTTTTCGGCGGCTGGCTGATCTCCATTGGCTTGACTGCCGTATTTGGTGTGATTTGCAATGCCCTGATCGGTGGGATGTCTTCCTTACACATCAAGGTTGGGCTGATAACCGTTTTCGCCGCTGTGCTGGCCCCCTTGTCGGTGCTGGGCGATTTGTTTGCTTCGCTGATTAAGCGCCGCTGCGGTATCAAAGATTACGGCAATATTATGCCGGGTCACGGCGGCGTGATGGATCGCTTTGACAGCGTGATTTTTATTGCACCGCTGTTGTGGGTGCTGTTACAATTATTCCATTAACGGAGTGTTGGATATGAAATCTCTGGTCATTTTAGGTTCCACCGGTTCCATTGGCACACAAGCTCTTGAAGTGGCACAGCAGGCGGGCTATGAAGTTCTTGCCCTCGCTGCTGCCCGCCAGGTGGATAAATTAGAAGAACAGATTCGTGCGTTTCGCCCCGCTTATGCGGCAATGTACGACGAGTCTGCCGCCGCTGACTTACGCGTGCGCGTAGCGGATCTGCCCGTCAAGGTGTTGTCGGGTATGGAGGGGCTTTGCACACTCGCCGCCTTGCCCGAGGCGGATATGGTGCTCAATTCCGTTGTCGGTATGGTGGGCTTGCGCCCGACGCTTGCCGCCATCGAGGCAGGGAAGGACGTTGCGCTCGCCAATAAGGAAACGCTGGTCGCCGGTGGCGCATTCGTGATGGATGCGGTTGCAAAGGCGGGCGTGCGTTTGCTTCCCGTCGACAGCGAGCACAGCGCGATCTTCCAGTGCTTGCAGGGCTGTCCGTCCTCGGAGCGGGCATTAAAGCGCCTGATTCTCACCGCATCGGGCGGTCCGTTCTTCGGTCGCACCCGTGAACAGTTGGCAAGTGTAACTCTTGCCGATGCGCTCAAACACCCCAACTGGAGTATGGGCCAGAAGATCACTGTCGATTCCGCGACGATGATGAACAAAGGTCTCGAGCTGATCGAGGCGCGGTGGCTGTTTGATATGCCGCCCGAAAAAATTGATGTTGTCGTGCACCGCGAGAGCATTGTTCACTCGTTGGTGGAATATGATGATAATGCAGTCGTAGCGCAGCTCGGTGTACCGGATATGCGCGTGCCGATTCAGTATGCGCTGACCTACCCTGCACGTTTACCGTCGCCCGTTAAGCAGCTCCGTCTTGAAGATTGGGCAACGCTGACCTTTGCCGCGCCCGATGACGAGGCTTTTCCGACGATCAATATGGCGCGCCGTGCGCTGGCGCAGGGCGGATTATACCCTGCCGCGCTCAACGCGGCCAACGAGGTCGCGGTCGGCGCGTTTATCGCAGGGGAGATCGGTTTCCTCGATATTATGCGGCTGGCAGGCCGCGTGCTGGATGAGCCGTTGCCCACACCCACGAGTGTGGACGACGTGTTCGCCATCGACAAGCAGGTGCGAGAGGAAACGCGTGCGGCGATCAATTCGATGAAATGAGGCATATATAACCTATGGTTATTCTGAAAATTCTGGCGGCATTGTTGTTGCTCGGCGTGCTGATTATGATTCACGAGTTCGGGCACTTTCTCGCGGCGCGCGCGATGGGTGTGCGTGTCAACGAGTTTGCCATCGGTATGGGTCCGAAGGTGTTTAAATGGCGTAAAGGTGATACACTTTACACGATTCGTGCCCTGCCACTCGGCGGTTTCTGCGCGATGGAGGGGGAGGACGAGGATGCGCCCACACCTTCTGCCATCGGCGGCAACAGCGACCGTGAGATTGAGCCGACAGACGAGACGCGCTCCTTCGCCCACAAAAAGGTGTGGCAGCGTATTGTTATCGTGCTTGCAGGCGCGGCGATGAATCTCTTGCTTGGGTTTTTATTGCTAGTGGTATACAATGGTTTTTTGCAAGCGCCGTATGACGATGACGGCACGGTGCTGTTCCCGACGACCACGATTGCGCAGATTAAAGAAGATACTTCTGCATATCAGACAGGGCTTCGTCCTGGCGACACCATTTTGTCGATCAACGGCCGACGCGTGCTGATGGACAACGATATGGCAATGGAGATGCAGAACGACCAAGACGGCGTGTTGCAGATGGTGGTGCGCCGTGATGGGGAAAAGGTATCGCTTGATAACGTGAAATTTGAACTCAAACAGGACGAGAAGACGGGTCGCAACTACCTGGTTTATGACTTCGTTGTACTCGGCAAGGTACGCACCTTCGGCAACACCATCACCCAATCGGCCAAGCAAGAGGTTTCAGTTGCCACCATCGTGTGGCGCAGTTTGATTGATATGCTGCGCGGTCGCTATGGGCTGAATGAGCTGTCGGGTCCCGTCGGCACAGTGGATATTATCGCGGATGCCGTCGGCGGTGTGAATACTCTTGCAGGAGCGCGGACCTTAATTATGCTGATGGTGATGATTACCGTCAACCTCGGCGTGTTTAACATGTTGCCGTTACCTGCATTGGACGGTGGGCGGCTGATCTTCCTGTTGTGGGAGGGCATCACCCGTCGCCGTGTGCCGCCGAAATTCGAGGGTATCGTGCATTTTGTGGGACTGTTATTGCTGATTTTGCTGATGCTGGTGGTGTCGTACAGCGACATCACAAAACTCTTTGCATAAAGGATGTTTTTTATGGATAGACGCACATCAAAACAAGTGCTCGTCGGCGGTGTCGCGATTGGCGGCGGAGCGCCGATAACCGTGCAGTCGATGCTTAATCTGCCTGCCCACGACATTGTGGGCAGCGTCGAGCAGGCAAAGCGCTTACAGGCGTGCGGTTGTGACATTATCCGCACCGCGGTGCCGGATATGGAGTCGGTCGCGCTGGTGGCGGCGCTCAAAGAGGCGGTCACCGTGCCGATCGTTGCGGACATCCATTTTGACTATAAGCTTGCGCTGGAATCCGCCGCTGCGGGCGTGGATAAGATCCGTATCAACCCCGGCAACATCGGCGACGAGAGCCGTGTTAAGGCGGTCGCGGACGAGTGCCGCCGCCGCGGTATCCCGATTCGTATCGGGGTCAACTCCGGCTCGCTGGAGAAGGAAATTCTCGCGAAATACGGGCATCCGACACCCGAAGCGATGCGAGACAGCGCGCTGTATCACGCATCGTTGCTGGAAAAATACGATTTTACGGATATCGTACTGTCCATTAAATCCTCGGACGTTGCCACGATGATCAAAGCCTATCAGCTCACCGCCGCCGCGTGTGATTATCCGTTGCATCTTGGCGTTACTGAGGCAGGCACCGAGCGGATGGGTATACTCAAATCGGCGGTTGGCATCGGTTCACTGCTGATGCAGGGCATCGGCGACACCATCCGCGTATCGCTTACCGCCGCCCCCAAAAAAGAGGTGCTTGCGGGCATCGATCTACTTAAAGCGACGGGTCTGCGCGACGGCGAGCCGCGGTTGGTATCCTGTCCGACCTGTGGGCGCACCGCCGTTGATCTCATCGGCATCGCCTCGCAGGTGGAGGAACGCCTGCGCGACGTGCATAAGCCGATCACCGTTGCGGTGATGGGTTGCATCGTCAATGGTCCCGGCGAAGCGCGCGAGGCGGACATCGGCATCGCGGGCGGCAAAGGACGCGTCGTGATCTTCCGCAAGGGAGAAGTGCTGCGTTCCGTTGACGAAAAGGACGCGGTGAAAGAATTAATGAAGGAAATCGCGCTGCTGTGATAGCAGCTACATAAATCGGAGGAATTATGGGAGAGAGGACGTTCGGCGCTCTGTTTGCGCCGTATCTGCCGTCGGATGACGCGTTTGCCGTTCTGAGTGCGGGAGAGATCGAGAATATGGAGCTGCATCACGCGAGCCGTAAGTTGGCGATCGTGGTGCGTTTTGCTGCATTTGTTTCGGCTGGGCCGTTGTTTGCCGCCGAAACCGCTCTTGCGCGCGCAGTTGGTTTGCAGAGCGTGTGTATTTCTCCGCGCTTTCCTACAGAGGCACTGTCGAAGGAGAGTTTTCCCTCTCTCATTCAATACCTCAAACGGCAGAACGTGGCGGTTAACGGCACGTTTGCCGACGCGGTGTTTTCACTCGAAGGTGATACGCTGAACGTGACTTTCTCCCACGGCGGCGTCAATATCCTGCGAACCACCAAGGCGGATGAGCAACTCAAAACGCTGATTTACGAACAATATGGTCGTCGCCTGACGTTGAATTTCATCGGCGAGGACGCACCACAAAACGACGAACGCTACCAAGAAATGATGCGACAGGCGGATGAGGAAGCCGCCGCCCGTGCGCGTGAGCAAGCGGCCGCCCGTGCCGCTGCCGCAGCATCCGCGCCAAAGCCCGCCGCCGAAGGTGAGCCTGCAAGACCCGGTAAGCCCGCTGATCCGACCTTGCCGCCGCGCGATGGACTACCGATCTATCTTGAGACCGCGCAGCCTGTGATCGGTGCGCCGATTAAGGAACGTCCCGTACCGCTGAAAGGCTTGGAGGCGGACGGATCGATGGCGACGGTGTGGGGTCAGATCTTCAAGATCGATGCGGGGGAGAACCGAGACGGCACAAAAAATCGTTACACGATCCTCATCACCGACCAGACCAGTTCCATCCCGCTCAGTATGTGGCTGGATAAGAAGCGGGATGCCGAGTCCATTGCCGCGATCGACGGTCTGCGGGTGGGGGACAACCTCGTCGTCAGCGGTCGCTACGATTATAATGAATTCGCCAAATGCAATCAGATGCGCCCGCGTGCGATCTCCATTGTCGCCCGCTATCAGCGGCAGGATCTTGCTAAGAATAAGCGCGTTGAGTTGCATATGCACAGCAAGATGTCGTCGATGGACGGTGTTTCCGACGCATCCGCGCTCATTAAGCGCGCAATCGCGTGGGGGCATAAGGCGGTCGCCATCACCGATCACGGTGTTGTGCAGGCGTTCCCTGAGGTGATGAACACCGCCGCCGGCAAGGATATTAAAATTCTTTACGGTATGGAGGCGTATTACGTCAACGATATGGTCCCTGCCGTGGACGGTAAGGGCGACGGTGCGCTCAGCGATGAATTTATCGTCTTTGACATCGAAACGACCGGGCTGAGCAACGCTACCGAGCGCATCACCGAGATCGGTGCGGTGCGGATGCGTGGCGGAGAGGTGGTCGATACCTTCGATATCTTCGTTAACCCCGGCAAGCCCATTCCGCCGAAGATCGTCGAGCTGACGGGCATTACCGACGAGATGGTCGCGGATGCGCCCGGTGAGGCGGAGGGACTGCGTCAATTCTACGAGTTCTGCGGCGATTGCCGTTTGTTGGTCGCACACAATGCGCCGTTTGACACCGGCTTTATCCGCGCCGCCGCGCGACGCTGTGGGATGCCGTATGAGTTCACCGCTATTGATACCGTGCCGCTGTGCCGCACGCTGTATCCGGGGCAGAAGAACTATAAGCTGGACACCGTTGCGGAGTTTTTGAAGCTCCCCCCGTTTAATCATCATCGCGCCTGCGACGACGCGAAGGTGCTCGCGGATATCTTCGCTCACACCATCAAGGATATGCAGACGATGCAGATCGAGTCGGTGGGGCAGATCAACACCAATATTTCGGGCGTGGATTTCAAAAAGGCGAAATACCATCACCTGATTATGATCGCCCGCAATCAGGTGGGCCTCAAAAACCTCTATAAGCTCGTGTCGTGGTCGAATCTCCACGGCTTTTTCCGCAAACCGCGCATTACGCGCTCGATGCTGATGGAGCATCGCGAGGGGTTGATCCTCGGCAGCGCGTGTGAAGCTGGTGAGCTTTACAGAGCGATGCTGGACGGAAAGTCTTGGGGAGAGCTGTGCGATATCGCCTCGTTCTACGATTTCCTCGAAATTCAGCCGCTCGGCAACAATGCGTTCCTAACCCGCCCAAGTAAGGGCAAGGGTGGCGAGATCGTTCCGCCGTTGTGCAAGAGCGATCGGGAGGTGCAGGAGCACAACCGCACCATTATTCGATTGGGCGAGAAGCTGAATAAGCCTGTATGTGCTACTTGCGACGTACATTTCCTCGATCCGGAGGACGAGGTGTACCGTCGTATTCTGATGGCGGGCAGCGGTTTTGACGACGCCGATCAGCAGGCGCCGCTCTATTTCCGTACCACCGACGAGATGCTTGCGGAGTTTGACTATCTCGGCACGGAAAAAGCGCGCGAGGTGGTTATCGACAACCCGAATCTCATTGCCGACTGGTGCGAGCGTATCCAGCCCATCCCGAAAGGCACCTTCCCGCCGCACATCGACGGCGCGGACGAGGAGCTGCAGCAGCTTTGCTGGGATCGCGCGCGAGAGATCTACGGCGATCCCATCCCAGAGATCGTGTCGGCGCGCCTTGACAAGGAGCTGACCTCCATCGTCAAGCACGGCTTCGCCGTTCTGTATATGATCGCGCAGAAGCTGGTGAAGAACTCGGTCGACAACGGCTATTTGGTCGGCTCGCGTGGCTCGGTCGGCTCGTCCTTTGTCGCGCATATGGCGGGTATCTCGGAAGTCAACCCCATGGCACCGCACTACATCTGCCGCAACCCCGAGTGTAAATATTCCGAATTCTTCACGCACGGCGAGGTCGGCTCGGGCTTTGACCTGCCCGAAAAGACCTGCCCGAAATGCGGACAGAAGCTCGGTCGCGACGGTCACGAGATCCCGTTCGAGACCTTCCTCGGCTTCGACGGCGATAAGTCGCCCGATATTGACTTAAACTTCGCGAGCGAGTATCAGAACCGTGCGCACCGTTATACCGAGACGTTGTTCGGCCTAGACCACGTGTTTAAGGCCGGTACGATCGGCACGCTGGCGGATAAGACTGCTTATGGTTACGTACGCAAGTACGCGGAGGAGCGGGAGATGATCCTGCCGCCCGCAGAGCTTGATCGCCTGACGCAGGGCTGTACGGGCGTTAAGCGTACGACGGGTCAGCACCCCGGCGGTATGGTCGTCGTGCCGAACGATTACGAGATTGAGGATTTCTGCCCCATCCAGCATCCCGCGGACAAGACGGACTCCGATAATATTACCACGCACTTTGACTTCCACTCCATCCACGATACCATCCTCAAGCTGGATAACCTCGGGCACGTCATCCCGACGATCTATAAGTATCTTGAGGAATACACCGGCATCCCCGTGATGGACGTGGATATGTCCGATCCCGCGGTGTACAGTCTGTTTACCTCGCCCGAAGCGTTGGGCTTGACAGTGGAACAGCTCGGCTGTGAGACGGGTACGCTGTCCATCCCCGAGATGGGCACGGGCTTTACACGGCAGATGCTGCTGGATTGTAAGCCGACCTGTTTTGCGGATCTTTTGCAGATCTCGGGTCTGTCCCACGGCACCGACGTGTGGCTTGGCAATGCGCAGGATCTTATCCGTGCGGGCACCTGCACCATCAGTAACGTCATCGGTACCCGTGACAGCATTATGGTGTATCTGATGCACGCGGGGCTGCCGCCCAAGATGGCGTTTAAGATCATGGAGATCGTGCGTAAGGGCAAGTCCACCAAACTTCTCACCGAGGAGCACCTGAGCGCGATGCGTGAGCACGGCGTGCCCGAGTGGTATATCGATTCGTGTATGAAGATCAAGTATATGTTTCCGAAGGCGCATGCTGCGGCGTACGTTATCGCTGCTTTGCGCGTGGCGTGGTATAAGGTACATCACCCGACCGCCTACTACGCGGCGTATTTCACCGGCCGCGGCGAAGACTTTGACGCTGAGCCCGTGCAGGCGGGCATCGACCGCGTCAAGGAGCTGATGGACGACATCCGCGCTCGCGGCAAGGAAGCCTCGCAGAAGGAGCAGAATATGGCGGAAGCCTTGCACGTGATCTTTGAGGCGATGCTGCGCGGGGTGGAGTTCTTGCCGGTGGATCTGTATAAGTCGCACTGGTATAAGTTCGCCGTTGAGGATGGCAAGATCCGTTTGCCGTTTAGTGCGGTGTCGGGTCTCGGCGAGGCGGCGGCAAAGAGCCTGCACGAGCAAGCTGATCCAAACGATCCGTTCATCTCCTGCGACGACCTGCAGAACCGCACGGGCATTACCAAAGCGGTCGTGCAGTCCTTGCGCGACCTCGGCGTTTTGGATGGATTACCAGAAACCAGTCAGATGACCTTCTTCTAAACAATAAAGCCCGCTGTTCCAACGGAACAGCGGGCTTTGTGTCTTATTCGTCGTAGCCTTTTGGGTTCTGCGACTGCCAGCGCCAGGTGTCGCGGCACATATCCTCGACGTTTTTCTCCGCCTTCCAGCCGAGCAGAGCGGCTGCCTTAGCGGGATCGGAATAGCAGGTCGCCACGTCGCCATCACGGCGGGGAGCGATGGCGTAGGGTACGTCGACGCTGTTCGCCGATTTGAAAGCGTTCACGAGGTCGAGAACGCTGTAGCCGACGCCCGTACCGAGGTTGATCGCCTCGACACCGTTGTGTTCCAATGCGTAACCGACCGCCTTGACGTGACCGCGCGCGAGATCGACCACGTGGATGTAGTCGCGCACGCCGGTGCCGTCGGGTGTGTCATAGTCGTCGCCGAAGACGGAGAGCTTCTGCAGCTTACCGATCGCCACCTGCGAAATATAGGGCATCAGGTTGTTTGGGATGCCGTTGGGGTCCTCGCCGATGTGGCCGCTCTCGTGCGCGCCGATGGGGTTAAAGTAGCGAAGCAGCACCGCCGACCATTCGGGGTCGGATACGCATAGATCCGCGAGGATTCCCTCGATCATAAACTTGGTGCGGCCGTAGGGGTTGGTGACGGCGCCCGTCGGCATCTCCTCCTTAAGCGGAGAGGGGTTGCCCGTGCCGTAGACCGTTGCGGAGGAGGAGAAGATAATGCGTTTGCAGCCCATCTCCGCCATCACTTGACATAGCACGACCGTGCCCGCGACGTTGTTGTCGTAGTACATCAGCGGCTCGCGCACCGATTCGCCGACCGCCTTGAGCCCTGCAAAATGGATGACCGCCTCGATCTTGTGCGCGCTAAATACCTTGCGCAGGCCTTCGGCATCGCGAATGTCGCACTCGTAGAAGGGGAACTCCTTGCCGGAGATCTCCTTGACTCGCCGCAGAGCCTCGGGCTTGGAATTGTAGTAGTTGTCGATGACGACGATGTCGTAGCCCGCATCCAGCATCTCGATGCAGGTGTGGCTGCCGATGTAACCGCAGCCGCCAGTGATTAAGATAGCCATAATATGCCTCCAAATGGTGGAATTTCATTCCTATTATACTCTCGATTTTGACCTTTTACAATAGGTATTTGTTGCAAAATCGGATATTTTTTCCACATTTACTTGCGTTTTGTCTGTTGTCGCCGTATAATAAGAGTATGTTCTGAACTGCGAGGAGGAAAATTATGAAACCGACTCTGATAATTATGGCGGCGGGTATGGGCAGCCGCTTCGGCGGACTCAAGCAGATCACCCCCGTTGGCCCTTTGGATGAGAAAATTATGGACTATTCGGTCTATGATGCGATGCGCGCGGGCTTCGGCAAGGTGGTCTTTGTCATTAAGCACGCCATTGAGGAGGAATTTAAGGAGAAGATCGGCAATGCGATCGCTGCACATTTGCCTGTTGAATACGTGTTCCAAGAATTGGAGGCGTTGCCCGCAGGCTATACCGTTCCCGAGGGACGCGAAAAGCCGTGGGGCACGGGTCACGCGGTGCTGTGCTGTCGCGACGTGGTGAAGGAACCCTTCGCCGTCATCAACGCGGACGATTATTACGGCCGCGACTGCTTTCAGCTGTTGGCGGATTTTCTCGCACAACCGCAGACGGACGGAAAGAAACATTTTGCGATGGCGGGCTATCGGTTGTGCAACACGCTGACCGAGAACGGTTATGTTTCCCGCGGCGTGTGCGAGGTGGGCGAGGACAACCGCCTGACGGGGCTGACCGAGCGCACGCACATCGAGATCCGCGACGGTAAGCCGCAGTTTACCGAGGACGACGGCGCAACCTGGGCCGTGCTTCCCGCTGACTGCTATGTGTCGATGAACTGCTGGGCATTCCCCGCGGACACGCTGGACAGCTTCGAGGAGCTGTTCTGCGCGTTCCTCGACAAGCGTGGCGGCGAGATGAAATCCGAGTTCTATCTGCCCGCAGCGGTGGATGCGCTGGTGGATGAGGGTAAGGCGGACGTGCAGGTGCTCCCGACCGAGGATAAGTGGTACGGGATGACCTATGCGGCTGACCACGCGATGGTACGCGAGGCGCTCGCCGCGCTGACCGCGCAGGGGCTCTATCCCGATGCAATTTGGAAATAAGAAAGCAAAAAGGACACCCGAGCGGGTGTCCTTTTTTTGTCGGTTATCCGTGTCTGGCAACGATGTTTTTGATCCATATATCTTTGCCGACGAGGATGATACCACCAACCGCCTTGACGAGGGTGAGCATTTGGCAGATGAAGTATACCCACAGGATGTTAAGCGTTGTAAACAGTGTCAGCGAGTAGGCGACGGTGACGCACACAAGCCACACGAACCCGCTGTCAAAGAGGAAGGTGATCAGCACCTTGCCGCCGGAACGCAGGGTGAAATACGATGCGTTTGCGATTGCGTCCATCGGCATAGCGATGGCGGTGATCTGCATCAGCCTCGTGGCGAGTAGACGCACCTCGGGGGTGGTGTTGTAGATGAGCGGGATGACGTTCGCGGCGATGGCGTAGACGATCGCCACACCGATGCTCAGCGCAAAGGAGAAGAAGATCAGCTTGCGGCTATCCTCGCGGGCACGATCGCATTCGTTGGCGCCAAGCTCCTGTCCCAGAATGATGCCGATGGCCACGCCGACCGAAAGGAATGCTACCGAAAAGACGTTAAAGAAGGTCGTAGAGATGTTGTTCGCCGCGACGACGTCCAGACTATGGGTGGAATAGCACTGGTTGAGCGTCGCCATACCTGCTGCCCACAGTGTCTCGTTGAGCATCAGCGGGAAGCCCTTTAAGAGGATCTGCCCGACGAGCTGGCGCGGCACATACACACTGCGGAACGCGCCGCGGATAAAGGGGTTCTTGTCCGCGTGGGTGCGCGTCCATACCGCGACGATGATGAGCTCAATATAGCGGGAGATCACGGTGGCGATCGCTGCACCGATGACACCGAGCTTTGGCGCGCCGAGGTTGCCGAAGATCAGCACATAGTTGAGTGCGAGATTGACCAGTACCGCGATAACGCCCGCACACATCGGAGGTGTCGCCTGCCCGCATTCACGTAGGGTGCCCGAATAGCACTGCACGATGGTGTAGGGGATAAGCCCGATGAGCATCACCCGCAGGTATTGCTGCGCAAATCCAAGCGACGCCTCTACGGCGCTTGTTTCGCCCTCGCCTTGCAGATAGAGGCGGATTAGTCCCTCGCCGCCGAACCAAAACAGGGCGATCGCGAAGACGGTGATAAGAAGTCCCGCGAGGATCTTAAAGCGGAAGGCGTGCCGCACGCCCTTGTGATCACCACAGCCGAAGAACTGTGCTCCGAAGATGCCTGCTCCCGACACTACGCCAAAAATACAGAGGTTAAAGACAAAGATGAGCTGGTTGACCACCGCGACGCCCGTCATCTCGTTGGTGCCGACGCTGCCGACCATCACGTTGTCCAGCATATTCACAAAGTTGGTGATGCCGTTCTGCACCATAATAGGCAGCATCAGCACCAGCACACGACGATAAAATGCTTTATCGCCGACCGATTTGCGCAGCATAGTCCGTCTCCTTTTTGCTGAAAATTCACCTAGTAACTGTATCACAGGAAGCCTGCTTTGTCAATGGAATTATTATGATTGACAAGCCTATCGTTGTGTGCAGAAATCCACGTGAAAACAGCCAATACACCTGCGTCATGTTAGTTGCGTGGGTGGCCGGACACCAATGTGTGGTGAATTAATCGACGTTTCTGCGCCCCGAACGGCATTTATCGGCTGTTCGGGGTGTAAATTCTTGTGAAAACCTGTTGAATATTGCGGAAAATAATGATAGAATTAAGAGTAATAATTTATTTTATTCTAAAAGAGGGTGTCGGCGATGTTCTTAAAACGCTGGAATTATGTTCAGCCAAATACCGTCTTGGCATCGGAACTCGCCGAGATCTGCGAGATCAATCCCGTCCTCGCGTTGCTGCTTACCACCCGCGGTATCACCACGCCCGAGGAAGTATTCTCCTTTCTTGCGGGACAGGAGGAAGAGGCAGATCCCTTCTCCTTTGCGGATATGGACAAGGCAGCCGAGCGTATCTCTCGCGCGATCGAGGCGCACGAGAAGATCCTCGTCTACGGCGATTACGATGTCGACGGCATCACCTCGACGGTGCTGCTATATACGTATCTGCGTCGTCAGGGGGCGGATGTGGTTTACCGTGTGCCGACCAGAGACGAAGGCTATGGCCTCCACGAGGCGGATGCGTTGTGGGCGGCGGAGCAGGGGATCACCTTGCTCATCACCGTCGACAACGGTATTTCGCTTGTATCCCAGATTACCCTTGCGAACGAGAAGGGCATCGACGTGGTCGTTACCGACCACCATCAGCCGCCAGAGGAATTGCCGCCCGCCGTGGCGGTGGTCGATCCGCATCGCGCGGATTGCGAGAGCACCTGCAAGAACTACGCGGGTGTCGGTGTGGCGTTTATGCTGGTGTGCGCGCTCGAGGGTGACGGTGAAGCGGTGCTGTCGCAGTACGGCGATCTGCTCACCCTCGGCACGATCGGCGACGTGATGCCGCTGACCGATTTTATGCGCGATCTGATGCGTCGCGGCATTGAATTGCTCAACGCCAGCACCCGACCGGGTCTGCTGGCTCTGCGCCGTGTCGCCGGTTATGAGGATAAGGAACTGTCTGCCCGTGCGGTGAGCTTTTCGCTTGTGCCGCGGCTGAATGCGGCGGGGCGTATGGGCGACCCCGATCTCGCGGTGCGTCTGCTGCTCACCGAGGATATCGCCGAGGCGCAGTCGCTTGCGGAGGCATTGGAGGATATGAACGCCCGCCGTCAGACGGTGGGCAATGACATCGCTGCACAGGCACAGGAGAGCGTTATGCACCATCCTGAATGGTTGCACGATCGCGTGCTGGTGGTTAGTGGCGAGGGCTGGCATTTCGGTGTGCTCGGCATCATCGCCGCGCGCCTGACCGAGCGTTTCGGCAAGCCGACCCTCGTATTATCGGTCGGTGAGGACGGCGTCGCGCACGGCTCAGGGCGCAGTCTTGAGGGCTTTTCGTTATATGAGGCTCTGCACGGCTGCGAGGAGCACCTGGCCGTCTACGGCGGTCACGAGCTGGCGGCGGGGGTGACTCTTTCCGCCGAGAATATCGATGCGTTCCGCCGTGCAATCAATGACTATGCCGCAGAGCATTGTTCTGTGATGCCGGTGCCACAGCTCGACGTAGCGATCCGCCTGCGTCCCGAGCAGGTCGGAGTCGATAAGCTCGCTCTGCTTGAAGTGCTCGAGCCCTGCGGAGCGGGCAACCCCGCACCGCTGTTCGGGCTGTCGCGGATGCGACTGGATAACATCGCCGCCATTGGTGGGGGTAAGCACGTGCGGCTGTCGCTCAGCCGTGACGGTATCCAGCTAAGCGCCGTCAAGTTCCAGACCCGCCCTGAGGATCTGCCGATTCCCTGCGGCTCGACGGTGAATTGTGTCGTGTCGCTGGAAAAGAACGTGTATCGAGGGAATATTTCCGTCAGCGTGCGTATGATAGATATAGGGTATGCCGACACCGATCGTGAGGCGATGCAGGCAGAGCTTGTCGCGTTTGATGCGATGATGCGGCGGGAGAGCCGCCCGTCGGCACCTGCGCTGCCGACCCGTGAGCAGCTTGCGCGGCTGTACAGTATGCTGCGTGCCTGCGGCGAATGGAGCGGGACGGTCGAACAGCTTCACCACGCGGTGAACACCGACACTGACTCGATGAGCGTTTTACAGCTGCTTACGGCGCTTGAGATATGGCGCGAAGCCGCGCTTGTGGAGTTTCAGGATATGGGGGACAGATTTCGTGTGCGTCTGCTTCCCGCCGTCGGTAAGACGGACTTATCTGCCACGCCCTTGTGGAGATACTTAGAGGAGGAGAACCACCGTGCGTGAATTGGAGAAACGCGAGGCACTGCAGCAGGAACTGCAGAGCCTGATACAAGAGAGCGGGAAGAACTACGATCTTGTGAAGATCGAAAAAGCGATGAATGTCGCTTGCGCCGCTCATAGCGGTCAACGTCGCCATTCGGGCGAGGAGTATATCTGCCACCCGTTGCATGTGGCGTGTATTCTCATTGAGATGGGTATGGACAGCGATTCGGTCGTCGCGGCGTTGCTGCACGACGTTGTTGAGGACACCCGCATTGAGCTTTCGGAGATTCGGGAACAGTTTGGAGAAGAGGTCGCGATGCTGGTCGACGGTGTGACCAAGATCACCAAGATGACCTTCGTCACCCGAGAGGAACAACAGGCGGAGAACGTGCGTAAGATGCTGCTCGCGATGTCGCAGGATGTTCGCGTGATGATCATCAAGCTCGCCGATCGCCTGCACAATATGCGCACGAGCGACGGCTGGGAGCCGCAGAAACGTCGCGACAAAGCGCGTGAGACGATGGATATCTACGCGCCGCTCGCACACCGCCTCGGTATCCGTGCGCTCAAGGAGGAACTCGAGGATCTGTCGTTGCAGGTGCTCGACCCTGTCGCGTATAAGGAGATCGAGGAAAACCTCGCACTGCGCGCCGAGGAGCGAAGCGCGTTTCTGGAGGAGATCAAGCAGCGTATTCAGACGCGTCTTGCGGAGCACGGCCTGCAGTGTCAGATCTTTGGCCGCGTCAAGAGCTTTTCGGGCATATACCGCAAGATGTATATTCAGGGACACGCGTTCGAGGAGATCTACGATATTTACGCCGTGCGCGTCATCGTGGATGATATGACCGACTGCTATAACGTGCTTGGTCATATGCACGAGATGTTCCGTCCGTTGCCCAATCGTTTTAAGGACTACATCTCCACTCCGAAGCCGAATATGTACCAGTCTTTGCATACCACCGTCGTGAGCAAGGAGAAGATCCCGTTTGAGGTGCAGATCCGTACGTGGGAGATGCACTATACCGCGGAATACGGTATCGCGGCGCACTGGAAATATAAGCTCGGCATCCAGAAGAAGGATAAACTCGACGAGCGTCTCGCGTGGGTGCGTCAGTTTATTGAAAACCAGAACGATGTGGACGACGCCGTCGACATCGTGCAGGGCATCAAGACCGACCTCGACATCGCGGACGTGTTTGTGTTCACCCCCAAGGGCGATGTCATTACCCTGCCCGAGGGCAGCACCGTCATCGACTTTGCGTATGCGATCCACACCGCCGTCGGCAACCGTATGGTCGGCGCGAAGGTGGACGGGCGCATCGTACCGCTCGACTATCGGGTGAAGATGGGGGAGATTGTCGAGGTGCTGACCACCACGGCGAAGGATCGCGGCCCGAGCCGCGACTGGATCAACATCGTGCATACCAGTGAAGCGCGCAACAAGATTCGCGGCTGGTTTAAGCGCGAGCGTCGTGAGGAGAACATCCAGCAGGGGCGTGAGGAGCTCGAGCGGGAGCTCGCCCGCAACTTTATCCGCCTACCTGAGGAACGCATGGAAGCCTTCCTGCTCGCACAATGCAAGAAGCAGCACTACGCGAACCTGGATGACTTTTACGCGGCAATCGGCTACGGCGGTGTGTTGCTGTCCCGCCTGATGCCGCGTCTTAAGGACGAATATACCCGTATTCAGCGCGAGGAACAGATCGCCGCTGCCCCTGTGGCCGCGACACTTACCCCCGCGACTAAGCGGACAAAGAACAACGGCGGTGTCATCATCGACAATATGGACAACTGCCTGGTGAAATTCGCACAGTGCTGCAATCCCGTGCCGGGTGACTCCATTATTGGCTTTATCACCCGCGGTTACGGCGTGTCTATCCATCGCCGCGATTGCACCAACGTGCCGAAAAATCTTGACGCGTGCGATAACCGTGAGCGTTGGGTGTGGGTGCATTGGGAAGAGGAACAAAAGACGGCTTTCAATGCTAACCTGCGCATCGTCGCGGACAACGGCGAGAATTTGCTACTGAAATTGGCGACGATGCTGGCGGGACATCATATTCCCGTCCACTCCATCAATGCCCGCGACACCGAGAACAACGGCGCCGTCGTAACCTTGACGGTGGCGGTCAACAGCGTGGAGCATCTGCAGTTTGTCATTGATCGCATTAAGAGCATTCCGCACGTTGCGAGTGTCGAGCGAGCAACGGTTTAAGGAGAGTTTATTATGAAGGCTATTTATCAGCGTGTGACCCGTGCGAGCGTTACGGTGGACGGCGAGGTCGTCGGCCGCATTGGCGACGGTGTTTTGCTGCTCGTCGGCGTGTGTCCTGAGGATACGCCTGTCGAGGCGGCGGTGCTGGCGCAGAAGGTCGCGAATATGCGGGTGTTCTGCGACGAGCAGGATAAGATGAATCTGTCGGTGCTGGACATCGACGGCGGCGTGCTCGTCGTGTCGCAGTTTACCCTCTGCGCGAATACGAAGCACGGACGCCGCCCTGATTTCTTTGGCGCGGCAGCGCCTTCGATCGCCGAGCCGTTGTGCGAGCGGGTAGTCGAGGAATTGCGCCAATGCGGTGTCAAAAATGTGCAGACGGGGCGTTTCGGCGCGGATATGAAGGTCGATCTACTCAACGACGGTCCCGTGACGCTGATCCTTAACACCGATGATTGGAAGAAAGGGAGCGGCCGATGAACGTCACCTATTTTGCGGTTGGCGGTCTCGGCACGAACTGCTATATCGTTAGCGACAATAGCGGTCACGCGGCGATCATCGACCCCGGCGGGGATGCGCGGCGCATATTAAACGCTGTAAAGCAGAAGAGCTTAACAGTCGATTTCATCTTATTGACTCACGCGCATTTTGATCATATTATGGCGGTTGAGGAGCTCAGCATGGCAACGGACGCGCAGATCCTTGTCGGTGCTGCCGATGCGCCGATGCTGTACGACGCGCAGCTGAATCTGTCGACGATGGTGTGCCCGACACAGGCGGTCGAAGTGACTGCGCATAGGTTGCTGCTTGATGGTGAGATCATCCACGTCGGTGACGCGACGCTCACCGTAATGGAGACCCCCGGTCACACCCGCGGTAGTGTTTGCTATCTCGGTGAGGACGTGTTGTTTTCGGGGGATACGCTGTTTGCGGGCAGCATCGGGCGCACCGATCTGCCGGGTGGCGATATGACGGCGTTGCGGCAGTCGCTTGCGCGGCTCGCGGCGCTTGACGGTGATTATACCGTCTATCCCGGTCACGGCGAAGAGACCACATTATCATTTGAAAAGGCAGCCAATCCATATTTGGCTTTTTAGGAATTGTTATGCATCTGTACTTACAAGGTCACGATTTCCATTTTGAATTAGAGAACGTCTCGCGGCTGTTCCTGCCGCTCGAGAAGATCGTCACCCATCCTGACGGCTCGTCGGTGGAGGAGACCGACGGTCTGCGAGTCATTGCGATGATGGCGAGCGACCCGCAGGGCGCGCAGCTCCTTTGCCGCGTGACGGTGGACGGCTTCGATGAGGAGCGCACCGCGCTTGTTGCCGATGACGGCGAAGGCTTTCGCGATGCGTGCGAGCTCGAACTGTGCACGCTGCTGTATCATCTGCTGGCGCAGTGGCTTGGGTTTACCCAGACGTGGGGCTTGGTGACGGGCGTTCGACCCGTCAAGCTTCTTCGCCGCCTCACCCGCGAGATGGGAGCTGAGCGCGCCGTCGCGTATATGCGGGACAAGCTGCTTGTCAGCGATGGTAAGCTCGCGCTTTGCCGTAACACGCTCGCCATTGAGGATGAGATCTTGTCGCTGTCCCGCCCCGAGTCGTTCAGCCTTTATGTGTCCATCCCGTTCTGCCCGACACGGTGCGATTATTGCTCGTTCGTGTCGCAGACGGTGGTGCAGGCGAAGAAGCTCATTCCCGTCTACGTCGATCAGCTTTGCCGCGAGATCGCCTACACGGGCGAGATTGTTCGCCGTCTCGGTCTGCGGCTGGAGACGGTGTATTTCGGGGGCGGCACGCCGACAACGTTGTCTGCGGAACAGCTTACGCGTCTTCTGCGTTCGGTGGAGGAGAGCTTTGATCTCTCCACATTGCGGGAATATACCGTCGAGGCGGGTCGCCCCGATACTGTCACCGCGGACAAACTCGCGGCGATTCGTGCCGCGGGCGTCGGGCGGGTGAGCATTAACCCGCAGACCTTACAGCCCGCGGTGCTCGCGGGCATCGGTCGCCGCCACACGGTCGAGCAGTTCTATGATGCGTTCGATCTGGCGCGCAAGGCGGGCTTCGATAACATCAACACCGATCTCATCGCGGGTCTGCCGGGCGATACCTATGAGGGTTTTCACGATACCCTTGACGGCATTTTGCGTCTGTCACCCGAGAGCGTGACGGTGCATACCCTGTCGATGAAGCGAGCGTCCAACATTATGCTGCAGCATCGCCCCGACTACCGCGTACAGGACGACGCGGTGCGGATGGTGGGACTGTCCGCTGAGGCGCTGCCGCAGGCGGGTTATCGCCCGTATTACCTCTATCGGCAGAGCCGTACCGTCGGCAATCAGGAGAATGTCGGCTGGGCTAAGCCCGGCTGCGAGGGCCTGTATAACGTGTACATTATGGACGAGACGCACACCATCCTCGCGTGTGGCGCGGGCGGCGTGAGCAAGCTCAAAAAGCCGAACAGCGATTATCTCGAACGGATTTTCAACTACAAATTCCCGTATGAATACAACACGGGACTGGATGAAATGCTCGCGCGCAAGGATGCGGTGTCGGCTTTTTATGAAAAACACGGATTCGGGGATTGCCAAAACCACAAATAATCGTTATAATGAATATAGAAACACCGTAAAGGAGTGTGCTGATATGACAACATTGGAGGAAGTCTTGTTCAAGGCGAAGGAGATGGCGGCTGCCGCAGGGCGTAAGGCGCTGGATGTCGCAGACCTAGCGAAGATGAAGATGAAAGTTCTGGACAACGAAAAGGCGATCGACTCCGCGATGGAGGCGCTTGGGCATCTGTTGTTTGACAGCCGCGTTGAGGGTGCTGAGCTCAACGAGGAATTGGTGAATGAGCTTATCGCCCAAATCAAGGAATTGGAGGCCGCCAACGACGACCTGCGCGCGCAGATGGATAACACCCGTGGTCGCAAGACCTGCGAGTGCGGCGCCGCGAACGCCGAGGATGCCGCGTATTGCAGCAAATGCGGCAAGGCGCTTTAAGAGAATAAAGAAAGAGGACGACCATTATGGGTCGTACTCTAAAGGACAGTAAAAGAGCTGTGTAGAAATTTTCTACACAGCTCTTAATTTTGTCTTATACCGTAACAAGCAGGACATTTGGGCGCCCCCATGTCACTTGTTAGGAGAACCTAAAACCCTTCTCTAAACAAATATCATTTGTTCGATAAATAAGAATTTGATAACAAAGATATTTATTTGTGCGATAAAGGATATTCTGCAAATACAAATGCATAATCATTACCCTGATTTTCAGAATTGAATTCTTCATCGTTTCCTACCCATGAATAATATAACGATGTAAATTTGTCAAACAAATGTGATTCCTCTTGATTCCCGTATAAAGTATTGGTTTGATAATTGTATACATAGCATGCTGCATCATGATTTTTACTATTTTTTTCAAGCAGCCAAATACACAATTCATCTTGATAAAAAGACAAAGCAACACTGTATTCATCATTTACAGGTATATTTACTTGTTGAAAGCATCCAAGGTCATAATCAACCTCTGAACCTTCTATTGATGTAGTGAGAACGGTTCTATTTCCATTTTTTCGGAAATAACCATATTCCAAATTTGCTCATAAACATTATCTACACGATAAAGTTTACCTGTAATTACTCCTTTGGTAAACATATTAGTCAAAGCAAGTACAGCAACAACAATTATAGAAATTGCAACTGCACTACTAATAATTATTTTCTTTTTCATACAATTACGTTCCTTAGTTAAATTCTTATTTATCACTTAGTTGTATTATAGCACAACTTGACTAACAAAGAAAGAGAATATTAAAAACACCAAAAGTTTTTTGAAAAACTGCGGGTGTTTTCGTATCTTGTTGTACTGTCCTTTAGAGTACGACTCATATCAATGGTCGTCCTCTTTTTCGTAGTCTTCCAGAAACGTTACCTTATGCTCACCCTTGTGGTAACCGAGTATGGTTTCGAGATTGACGTTCTCCGCGCTGCGGAAGATGTTTTGATCGATTTGAGAATTCACTTTGCGCAGGTCGGCGATAAGCGCCTTGATTTCGGCGCGCTTGCTGACGACATCCTCGCGACTCACATCGGTGACGGCGCAGGCGCACCGCAGAAATTCGAGTTTATTGTACCGTGCCCACGACACGATATCCTTTTCGTGTACAAGGTAGAGCGGACGGATAAGCTCC
>CAJGCA010000022.1 GCA_904501705.1 Clostridiaceae bacterium
TTCCCCACAATGAAACCTTTGGACTAATTTAAAACGCAATTTATATAACAAAAAACTCTCTGCTGAATTTCAGCAGAGAGTTTTTGCTTATTTACGGGTAGGTTTTACATTTGAGTCGGGATTAATATTGCCATCAATAGCGCCGTTGGTGTCCTCAAATGCTTTAATGTTCTCTCTTATTAAAACGAGCACCTGACTATTTACACTTCTTCCTTCATGATCAGCAATGTATGCGATCTTATTCAACATTTCCTCTTCAATTCTAATAGAAACACTTTTGATAGCCATAAATCCACCTCATACTAAATATATTGTATATTTATTTTAGATGTATTATGTGTTAAATGCTCAAAGCAGAGCTTTTATATGCTGTTTAATCTTCCTCGAGCAGTTTAGAAGGAGATACTTTTAATACTTGTGCAATTTTAAATAACGTTTCCAAAGAAACACCGCGCACTGTGCCGGGGCCTTCTACTTGACCCACAAAATTAAGGCTTTTATCAATCAGCTCGGCAAAAACTTCTTGAGTGTAACCTGCTTTTTTGCGATAATAAGCAATCTTCAAACCCAAAGTAATATATTTTTCGGAAAATTCCGTTTTCATCATTTCGCCTCCCTTATAATGAATAGTTTATAAGGAAATAAAGTAAATTATAACTTTGTACAAGTAAATGATTATTTACTACAAATAAATATTATTGTATAATAAGTGAAAGATTATTTACTTGAGGTGAAACAAAATGTTAGAAAATACTTGTTGCTTTTTTGGTCATCGAACAATAAACGAAACCGAGAAATTGAAATGGCAATTAAAAGAGATTATCGAAAAATTAATCGTGGAGGAATACGTAGACACCTTTCTGCTTGGGAGCAAAAGCCGTTTTAACAGTCTTTGCCTGGAACTTGTAACGGCAATCAAGCAGCGTTATCCGCTCATAAAGCGTGTTTACGTGCGAGCGGAGTTCCCTGTCATTGACGATGATTACAAGGCGTATTTGTTGGAAATTTATGAGGATACCTATTACCCCGAGAGGGTGTTCGGCGCCGGCAAAGTCGCCTACGTCGAGCGTAACTACGAAATGATAGACAGAAGCCGTTTTTGCGTTGTATACTACGATGAATGCCATGCGCCGACCATCCGTAAAAGCGGCACAAAGATTGCGCTGGACTATGCGATAAAGCAAGGAAAATGTATAATTAAACTGCCTGTGCAATAAAAGAAAATATGTGAAAAAAGGCTGTTTATATTGCCAAACCGTGGATGTTATGCTAAAATAATTGTAGCAACAAAAATATGTACGATGGGGTGAACATAATGGAAAAGAAATTATATAAGTCCAATAGCGATAAAAAGTTGGACGGCGTTTGCGCAGGTATCGGAGAGTATTTTGGCATTGACCCGACACTGGTTCGCTTGGCGTGGGTTTTCATAACCTTGTTTGCCGGTGCAGGGCTGCTTGCCTACATCATCGCAGCGCTCGTCATTCCACGTAAACCCGAGATGTAAATAAACCATAAAAAATCCTGCTAATGCTTGCACATTGGCAGGATTTTTGTTACAATACTAGTAATTATGGAAAGAAAGGCGATGACCTATGGCGCGAGAACGATATTTGCGGGGAATCAGCGAGGAAGAGCTGCGTCCCGACCCGAAACCGATCGAGCAGCCGTGGACTCCCAAGTCGTGGCTTGAGAACTTCTGGTATCATCACAAAGTCGGAATTCTGATCGGCGGATTTACGCTTATTGCCCTGGTTATCCTCATCGTGCAGACGGCAACGCGGGAGCGTCCCGACTACACCGCTGTGCTGGTGACTGAAAACGCGCTGCTATCCGAGGAGGTCGCCTATCTCGAGCAGGTGCTCGCACAGTACGGTGAGGACGTCAACGGCGACGGTGAGATCGTCGTGCAGATCAACAATCTGTTCCTCGGCGGCAAGCAATATGCCAATCAAGACGCAAATGCGCAGTCGTTACAGATGCAGCTCATCACCGGTGACACGCTCTTGTATCTTTACGAGCCCGCCTATGAGGAGCGGCTGACCGCTGTCGGGCGGGATAATGCCCACTGCTTTTTGACGGAATTGTCGCTTTCTGCCAAGGGCATGTGCGACAACAAGCTTAGCTGGAACTGGGCGGGGCACACCCGCCGTGAGCAGGATGTAATTCTCGTGAACTTCCCGAAGGAGCTGTGCTTCGGTGTGCGTTATGCGGTGCCGGACGATGAGAAGAGCGCGCAGGAATACGCGCAGATCATCAAACTGCTTGAAGCGTTTGCAACAGAACAGCCGACCGCGCAATAACGGCGGCGTTTCGGCTATACTAAGGTGATACGAATTAAAGGAGAATTTGGTTATGTGCGGATTTTGTGGCTTCACCGGCGAGATCGTCGATCGGGAAAGATATCTGCGTGAGATGACCGAGCGCATCACCCATCGCGGTCCCGACTCAGACGGCTATTATCTCGATGATTGCATTGCGATGGGCTTTCGCCGTCTGAGCATCATCGACCTCGAGGCGGCATCCCAGCCGCTGTATAACGAGGACAAGTCCCTTGTCTTGATGTTCAACGGAGAGATCTATAACTATCGCGAGCTGCGCGAGGAGCTGATCGCGGTGGGGCATACCTTTGCGACCGCGGGCGACGGCGAGGCCCTGCTCCACGGCTATGAGCAGTGGGGGGTGGAGCTGCTTCCCCGCTTGCGCGGTATGTTCGCGTTCGCGATCTGGAACACCATCGAGCAGAGTCTGTTTATTGCACGCGACTATTTCGGCATTAAGCCCATGCATTACGCGCTTCTCGACGACGGGCGTTTGGTATACGGCTCGGAGATCAAGTCTATTTTGGCGCATCCCGACGTGGTTAAAGCATTTAACCCCGCCGCGTTGGACAAGTATCTGTCTTTCCAGTATTCGGTGCCCACCGAGACCTTCTTTGCGGGCATCGACTGCCTGCCGCCCGCACATTATCTGGTGTATAAGGACGGCGAGGTGACCGTCACGCGCTATTGGGATGCGCAGTTCGCTCCCGAGGAGGATATGACCCTCGAACAAGCGGTGGATGCGATCGACGAGGCGTTCACCGACTCGGTCGCGGCGCACCGCATCAGCGATGTCGAGGTCGGTTGCTTCCTGTCTAGCGGCGTGGACTCGAGCTTTGTCGCGTCGTATTTCGGTGGGCAAAAAGCGTTCACCGTTGGCTTTGATAACGGTCAGCATTATAATGAAAGCAGCTATGCCGCGGAGCTCGCGAAAGAGGTCGGCATCGAGCATCATGTGCATCTGATCGGTGAGCAGGAGTATTGGGACAGCCTGCCGCAGGTGCAGTACTATCTCGACCAGCCGCTCGCCGACCCCGCGTGCGTCGCGCTGTATTTTGTGTCCAAGCTCGCCGCTGAGCACGTCAAGGTGGTGTTGTCGGGCGAGGGCGCGGACGAACTGTTCGGCGGCTACCGCATCTATCACGAGCCGTATTCCTTGCGCGGGTATCAGCGTCTGCCGCGGTTTTTGCGTAAGGCGGCCGCTGCACTCGTGAGTGTCGTGCCGTTTGATTTTAAGGGAAAATCCTTCCTCATCCGCGGTTCCAAGACGCTGGAGGAACGCTTTATCGGCAATGCCAATATGTTCTCGCAGAAAGAAAAGGCTCGTCTGCTCAGGGACATCCCCGCGACCTCCCCGATGGATTACACCCGCGAGTATTACGCCCGCTGTGAGGGGCAGGACGACGTCACCCGTATGCAGTATTTGGACATTAACCGCTGGATGGTGGGGGATATTCTGCTGAAAGCCGACCGTATGAGTATGGCGCATTCGCTGGAATTGCGCGTGCCCTTCCTCGACAAGAAGGTGTTCGAGGTCGCCGCGCGTATTCCCGTCAAGCACCGCATCGGCGGCGGTACGACCAAGTACGCGATGCGCCTTGCCGCGATGCGGCATATCCCCGAGTCGGCGGCGAGCAAGCCGAAGCTCGGCTTCCCCGTGCCGATCCGCGTGTGGCTGCGGCAGGAGACCTACTATAACCGCGTCAAAGAGGCGTTCCTCTCCGACGCGGCAAAGCAGTATTTTAACACCGACTATCTCGTCGGTGTGCTGGATGAGCACTACCGTGGCAAGCGGGATAATTCCCGTAAGATCTGGACGGTGTATATGTTCCTCGTGTGGTACGGCGTGTACTTCGGTGAGGAATAAGACACATCCCTAAAGCATACATTCCAGTAGGAAAGAATGTGGAGGGGAGCGTATGTTTGTTTTATCCATGAAGACCACCCGCCCGCGGCTGATCGCGGTGTGCGCGGTGATGGCACTGTTGCTGGTGACGACGGTATCGCTGTCGGGGCAGAGCGCGGCGGTGGCGACCGCCGCTCCCGTGGCGACGGACGATGCCGCGCGACAACAGTTTCTCAAAGATCTCGGCTATGAAGTCATAGCCGACAAGAGTGAGGTGCGGGAGATCCTCATTCCTGCCGAGAGTGATCCCGCCTTTGCGGCGTATAATGCGCTGCAAAAAGAGGCGGGAAACGATCTGACCGACTACAGCGGCAAGCGGGTCAAGTGCTGGACCTATACGGTGACGAATTACCCGGGTGAGGAGTCCGTGCTGGCACATTTGTATATTTATAAAGATAAAATTATTGGCGGGGATATTTCGTCCACCGCGCAGGATGGGTTCAGCCATGGGCTGAAATCCTTGTCGATGCGTGATGCTGCGTAATATCTCCGTCGGGAGAATGGCACATGATGGAACGATTGGATAAGATCCTCTGCTCGCAGGGGACGCTTACCCGCAGTGAGGGGGGGCGGCTCGTGCGGGGAGGACGGGTAACGGTGGACGGCGTCGTCTGCCGCGATCCCGCCAAAAAACTCGATCCCGAAAAACAGGCTATCACCCTAGACGGGCGGGCGCTTGGCTATGCCCGTCACGTCTACCTGATGCTTAATAAGCCCGTGGGCATTTTGTGCGTGTCGCGCGATCCCAAGGTGCGTACGGTGGTGGACCTGCTGCCGGAGGAATATCGGCGGCGCGGGCTGTTTCCCGCGGGTCGGCTGGATAAGGATACGCACGGCTTGGTGCTCATCACCGACGACGGGGATTTTGCCCACAATCTGCTTTCTCCGCGCCACCACGTGCCGAAGCGGTATTGCGCACGGCTGGACAAGCCGCTGAGCGACGCGGCGGCACAGGCATTTCGCGCCGGTCCCACGCTCGAGGACGGCACCAAATGTCTACCCGCGCAGGTGACGGTACTCGAAGAGGGGGAGGAGCCGCTCGTCGAGGTGGTCATTTATGAGGGGAAGTTCCATCAGATCAAGCGGATGTTCGCCGCGGTCGGCAGTCACGTCATTTGGCTCAAGCGTTATGCCATGGGTGGGCTGGAATTGGACGAAAGTCTGCCGGAAGGGGCGTGCCGACCGCTCACAGAGTCGGAAAAAGAGTGCATTTTGCCCAAAAAATAACAGTGAAATTTTACACCCTATCCGCACCATATAAAAATCGACTAATCATTTAGGAAAAAGTTTGTCTATTTTAGGTATGGCTATTCGACGAAAAGAATGGTATAGTATAAGCGAACAATGGGGCTTTGGAAATAAGTCTCTGTATGGAGGTTAAGAAAATGGCAAGTTTGTCTCTTAAGCACATCTACAAGAAGTATGCCGGCGGCGTTGTCGCTGTCTCGGACTTCAATCTGGAAATCAAGGACAAGGAATTCATCATCATGGTCGGTCCTTCCGGCTGCGGTAAGTCCACCACCCTGCGTATGATCGCGGGTCTGGAGGAGATCTCTGCGGGTGAACTGTACATCGGCGACCGTCTGGTCAACGACGTGGCCCCCAAGGATCGCGACATCGCGATGGTGTTCCAGAACTACGCTCTGTATCCTCATATGTCCGTGTTTGACAACATGGCGTTTGGTCTGAAGCTGCGCAAGACTCCCAAGGAGGAGATCAAGCGCCGCGTGGAGGAGGCTGCCCGCATCCTCGACATCGCTCACCTGCTGGATCGTAAGCCGAAGGCTCTGTCCGGTGGTCAGCGTCAGCGTGTGGCTTTGGGTCGTGCGATCGTTCGTGAACCCAAGGTCTTCCTTCTCGACGAGCCGTTGTCCAACTTGGATGCTAAACTGCGTGCGCAGATGCGTACCGAGCTGTCCAAGTTGCACCAGAAGCTGGGCACCACCTTCATTTACGTTACCCACGACCAGACAGAGGCTATGACCATGGCTGATCGTATCGTTGTTATGAAGGACGGCGTCATTCAGCAGGTCGACACGCCTCAGCATCTGTACGATATCCCCTGCAACATGTTCGTTGCGGGCTTCATCGGCAGCCCCCAGATGAACTTCATCGAGTCCGTCATCCTCAAAGAGGGCGACACCTACTATGTTGAGTTCGGCTCTGAGGATACCAAGACCACCAACGGTGTCAAGTACCGCATCCCGCTGCCGGCCGCGAAGGTCGAGGGCAAGAACCTCGACGAGTACGTCGGTAAGGAAGTCATTATGGGTATCCGTCCTGAGGATGTCCATGACGAACCCCGTCTGCTGAAGGAGTTCGCGGACTGCAAGATCAACGCGAACGTCGAAGTCACCGAAATGATGGGTGCCGAGACCTTCCTGTACGTTAACTGTGAGGGCTACAACTTCACCGCTCGCGTGGAGCCCACCACCACCGCTCGCCCCGGCGACACCATCGAGATGGTTCTGGAGAACACCAAGATTCATCTGTTTGACAAGGACACCGAGCGTACCATCTGCAACTAATTGCATCATTAAAGCCCGACGGCATCAGCCGTCGGGCTTTTTCTTTGCCAAAAACGGCAAGTTTTACGAGAAAAATTGTCTATTTTTATAAAAAAAGATAACTTTTTATGCTTTTCGCCTTGCAAAAAAGCAAAAGATTGTGTAAAATAGGAATTGGTGGTATATGTCCGCGGACGCCGAGCTGCGTGAGAGGCGGGGTACCCATTCGAGAGATCTCGGAGCAAAAGAAAAAGCCGCTGCTTGATGTAGAGAGTGTATACCGGAATTGAGACGTTGCCCGCATGGACAGCGCGTAGGTTTATCGCTTTAGCGCGATAGACTTCGTTTGTGCTATACACGCGCGAGTGGCTGTCTTGTTTCTAGTAAAGGAGTCGTTGTTATGTCTAACCGCGTATTTCAGGGAATCATCCATCAGACCAGAGAGGCGATCAATCGCACCGTCGGTGTCATTGATGAGAGTATGACGGTCATCGCCTGCAGCAATCTCACCCGAATCGGTGAGCCGGCGACGATGCTCACAAGTGAGAATTTCACCACGCAAGAGCCGGTGGTGCTGGGCGGCTATACTTACAAGGCGTTTGGCTCTCGCCCCCACTGCGAGTATGTGCTGTTTGTTGAGGGCACCGATGAGCAGGCAGCGAACTACGCGGCACTGCTGACGGTGTCGCTGACAGGCATTAAGCAGTATTATGATGAAAAATACGATCGCGGCAATTTTATCAAGAATGTGATTCTGGATAACATCTTGCCCGGCGATATTTACCTCAAAGCGCGCGAGTTGCGCTTTAATAACGACGTCAGCCGCGTGGTGTTGCTTATCCGCACTCCCGCGAAGACGGACATCTCCTGCTTTGATGTGTTGCAGAACCTCTTCCCCGATAAGAACAAGGATTTTGTCATCAACATCAACGAGACGGACATTGCACTAATCAAGGAGATCCCCGCGAACATTGAGTCGAAGGATCTTGAGAAATTGGCGCGCTCCATCGTAGATACGCTGTCCAGCGAGTTCTATACGCAGGCGGTCGTCGGCATCGGCACCGCTGTTGAGGGCATCCGTGACCTCGCCACCTCCTTCAAGGAGGCGCAGGTGGCGCTGGAGGTTGGTAAAGTGTTCGATACCGAGAAGTCGATCGTCAGCTATGATCATCTCGGTGTTGCCCGTCTGATCTATCAGTTGCCCACTACCCTGTGTGAGATGTTCCTGCGCGAGGTGTTCAAGCGCGGCTCGATTGATTCGCTGGATCAGGAGACGCTGTTCACCATCCAAAAATTCTTCGAAAACAATCTCAATGTATCCGAAACCTCCCGTAAGCTGTTTGTCCACCGCAACACGCTGGTCTACCGTCTGGAGAAGATCAAGCGCCTGACCGGTCTGGATCTGCGTGAGTTTGACGACGCCATCGTGTTCAAGGTTGCCCTGATGGTGAAAAAGTATCTCAGCGCCAATCCGGTGAAGTATTAAACAGCCGCCGGAAAGCGGAAATCCCCAGCCGTCGGCAGGCGTTGTCGGCGGCTGGTTTTGGTTAAACTACCAATCATTTGCACTTGTTTTACCCTGATTTGCCCGCTATAATGTTGTAGGCGGTCGTGCACCGCCCGATATTCGGGCCACCGAATGTGAAAACACCGCGTCCGTTTGGGCGCTTAGAAGTCGCTGAGAGATAAGGAGGCGCAAACCGATGATAGAATTTCAGAGTGTGTATAAGACATACAACAGCGGCAGCCACGCCCTCAATGACGTTAATCTGCATATTGATGACGGCGAATTTGCCTTTATCGTCGGCGCATCGGGCGCCGGTAAGAGCACCTTCCTCAAGCTGATTATGCGCGAGGAGACCCCTACCTCGGGCGAAGTGATCGTCAACAACTACCGTCTTTCCCGCTTAAAGCGCAAGCAGGTGCCGTATTTCCGCCGCACGATGGGCATTGTGTTTCAGGATTTCCGCCTGATCGATACGATGACGGTGTACGAGAACGTGGCGTTCTCGATGCGCGTTGTCGGCAAGAGTCGCCGTGAGATCCGCCGCCGCGTGCCGTACGTGCTGCAGCTGGTCGACCTGCACGGCAAGAGCGGCCGCTACCCTAAGGAGCTGTCGGGCGGCGAGCAGCAGCGCGTCGGCCTTGCCCGCGCGCTGGTCAACAACCCGTCGCTCATTATTGCGGACGAGCCCACCGGCAACGTTGACCCGCAGATGTCCCATGACATCGTTGAGCTGCTCACTCAGATCAACAAAAACGGTACCACCGTGCTGATGGTCACCCACGAGCACGAGCTGGTGCACCAGTTTGATCATCGCGTCATTACGCTTAAGGACGGACAGATCGTGTCCGACACCGGTCGCCACACCCCCGTGGCAGCCCAGGTGGGAGGTGAGTCGGTATGATGCGTGCACACGACATCCGTTACCTCGTTTCCGAGGGCTTTCGCAACACGTGGCATAACCGCTTTATGGCTCTTGCGAGTATCGGCGTGCTCATCTGCTGTCTGTTGCTGACGAGCTTTGCGTATCTGGTGTTTGTCAATATCGACAGCCTGTTCCAGAACGCGTACGAGCAGAACGTCGTGGCGGTGTACCTCGACACCGAACTGGATGAGACCGCCGTGACGGCGGTCGGCGAGCGACTGAAAACCACCACCAACGTAGCGAAGGTGGAGTTTATCTCGAAGCAGGATTATCTCGACCGTTTCAAAGAGGAGATGGGCGAGGCGGCGATCGAGGGACTGATGGAGGAGAACCCCTTACAGGACACCTACATCGTGTCGCTCAAGGATCTGGAGAAATTCGACGCCACCCTCGCGACGATTGAGGCGATGGATGGAGTGGAGGATATCTCCTATGATGGCGATATTGCCGAGACGCTTACCCGCGTGCGCAGTATGGTGCTCGGCATCGGCGGTGCGATCATCGTGGTGCTGCTGGCTGTGTCGCTGTTCATCATTTCGAATACCATCAAGCTGACGGTGTACAGCCGTCGCTTGGAGATCTATATTATGAAGTCCGTCGGTGCGACCGACAGCTTCGTACGTTTCCCCTTCATCGTAGAGGGTGTGATCCTCGGCTTTGTCGCGGGTGCGGTGGGCTATGGTCTGCTGTGGCTGCTGTACAGCCAGCTGGTGCGCAGCTTCGCAGGCGGTATTCTGTGGAGCCTCGTGCCGTTTGCCGAGGTCTGGGGACGGTTATTGATCGGATTTATGGTCGGCGGTATCTTCGTCGGCGTGTGCGGCAGTGCGATCTCGATGAGACGCTATCTCAAACAGGAAGGGAGCCTGCGCATATGAGTAAGAAGAGACGTTTTTACCGTATTTTGGCGGTGATGATGGCGGTGATCCTGCTGGTCACCGGCAGTGCCGTGTGGACAGCCTCCGCCGCCACCAAGGCGGAGCTTGACCAAAAGCTCGAAGTGCTGAAAAAGCAGGAATCACAGCTCAAAAATCAGCTTGCTGATGCGAAAGACGACCTGAATGCCAGTCAGCAGCGCAAGAATCTGATCGATTCGCAGATCGCGAATGCGAAGCAGCAGATCGAGCTGTTGGATTCGCAGGTCGCCTCGGTGGAGGCGCAGATCGCCAAGGCGGAGAGCGATATTGCGGATAAGAAGGCGGCAATCGCCGACACCCGCGAGAAGCTCGGCGCGCGTATGCGCGCGATTGCCAAGCGTGGCAATGTGTCCACCATGCAGATGCTGCTGGACACCGAGAATTACACCGATTATCTGCTGAAATCCAAGGCGATGAAACTCATCGCCGAGCAGGATCAGGCGACCATCGACGCGTACGAGGCGGAGATGGTCAAGATCTCCGCCGAGCAGGACGTGCTGGAGGAGAAGAAGGCAGAGCTTGAGAGCACCCGTGCAGCCTCAACGGCGAAGAAGAAGGAATTGGACACGCTGTACGCCGCAGCACAGTCGGAGGTCCGCAAGCTGCAGAGCACGGTTTCGGGTTACAACAGCCAGCTTGCCGCTAAGAAGAAGGAAATGGAAGCGACCGAGCGGGAGATCACCAAGCTGATCCAGAGCACCGCTTCCACGGGTAAGTATAATGCCAAGATGATGTACTGGCCGGTGCCGACGGTGCGTGCGGTATCCTCGGTATTCGGCTCGCGGTGGGGCACGATGCACCGCGGTATTGATGTTGCTAATGGCTCTGTGCCGATCTACGGCCAAAATATCGTTGCCGCTGCAGATGGCGTGGTGATCTATGCTAACAGCACAAGCACGTGGGGAGGCGGCTTTGGCTACTACTGTATCGTTGACCACGGTGTTGACAGTCAGGGCCGCGGCGTGACCACATTGTACGCCCACTGCTCGAAGATGTTTGCCCGCGTCGGGCAGAAGGTTGTCGGCGGCAAGACGGTGCTCGCGCAGGCGGGATCCACAGGCAATGTTACGGGACCGCATCTCCACTTTGAGGTGCGCCTCAACGGTCTGTCGGTCAATCCATTGGGCACCTATGTCAGCCCGAATGTGAACTAACCCGAAAAGGGGGAAGAGCAATGAAAAAGAAACTAACCTTGAGCACCGCCCTGACGCTGATCGGACTGACGGCGGCGTTAGCGATCTCGGTGACGATGATGCTGGCGATGCGCTACTTTAACCGTCAGGTGCAGTGGGTATCTCAGCGTAAGGCGATGTATACCTACATTGATCAGGTTGATCAGGCTCTGCGTGAGAATTATGCCACTCTCAACGAGGAGACCCTGCGTCAGAGCGTCATTGCCGGTTTTGTGGACGGTAGCGGCGATCCGTATGCGGCGTATTTCACGCCACAGAAGTATACCGACGAGCAGGAACGTCTGTCCGGCTACGCCAACAATGTCGGCGTCAGCGTGTGCAGCGATGCCGACGGCAACGTGGTGATCTACGCGGTAGCGGTGGATTCCGCCGCCGAGAAGGCGGGCATGCAGAAGGGCGACGTTCTCAAAGCGGTTGACGGCACGGAGGTCGCGGGTAAGAAGATCAGCGACATCCAGCAGGCGATCAACGATGCCGAAAAGGTGCTGCTCAGCGTTCAGCGCGGCGACAGTACGCTGGCGTTCGAGCTGTCGCCCTACCGCTATGTGGTGCGCAGTGTGCAGAGCGCCGTGTTCGATTCGGTCGGCTATATCAAGATCAGCGCACTTTATGAGAATACCCCGTCGCAGTTTGCGGATACGATCGCTTCGATGAAGCAGAACGGCGTCACGGGTTTGGTGCTGGATCTGCGCAATAATCGCGGCGGTCTGCGTTCCTCAATGCAGGCGATGATTTCACAGCTGATGCCGCTCGGTGTTTACGGCACCGCTACGGACAAGAACGGCAATGTCACCACCCTGAGCTCCGGTGTCAATGATCAGCTTGGCGCGGCAACGGTGTTGCTGGTGAACGCTAACACTGCGGGCGAGGCGGAATTCATCGTCGGCGCGATGCAGGAGTCTAGTCTTGCGACCGTGGTGGGCGTCACCACCGCGGGCAAGGCGAAATATCAGGATTATATCAAGGTGGAGCTGGACAACTCCGCGCTTAAGCTGACCACGGGTGAGTATGTTTTGCTCAAGGGCGGTTCGTTCGAGGGGAAGGGCATTGTCCCGACGAAAGTGGTCACCTTGACCGCTGAACAGCAGGCGCTATTCCCGCTGCTGACCGCCGAGACCGATCCGCAGCTTAAGGCGGCGATCGAACAGCTCAGCACATCCGATAGCAGTGCGCTGAACACGGCGACGACCACCACCCTGTCGTCGCAGACCACCACGGCGGGGGACAGCACGACGTCCACCACGACGGCGGCGAAATAAATCAACAAAACAAGGCCTCTGCCCATCGGGCAGAGGCCTTGTTTTGTTGTTCAGATCAGCTTAACACCTGCGGGGCGAGCCACAGCACGAGAAGCACCACGATGCCGAGGGCAATGCGGTACCAGCCGAAGGGCTTAAAGTCGTGCTTTTTGATGAACGCCATCAGGAAGCGGATGACCAGCACCGACACGAGGAAGGAGACCACCGTCGCGACCGCGAGCAGGATCCATTCTTCCGTGGTGAAAGAGTACTCGTCAATGAGGAAGAATTTGACCACCTTGAGAGCGCTGGCGCCCAGCATCACGGGTATCGCCATAAAGAAGGAGAACTCTGCCGCGACGGCACGGGAGGTGCCGAGCAAGGACGCACCGAGGATGGTCGAGCCTGAGCGGGAGGTGCCGGGGATGAGGGCGAGCATCTGGAACGCGCCGATGCCGAACGCCCGCTTGTAGCTGATATCTTTGAGATCGGAGACCTGCTCACGTTTGTTCTTGCGGCTCTCCATCCAGATGAAGGCAATGCCGTAGAGGATGAGTGCGGCGGCGATGATGATGGGTGCGGATAGCACGCCGTCGATCAGATCGTCCAGCGCAAGCCCCGCGATTGCCGCTGGGATGCTGGCGATGAGCACCTTGCTCCACAGGATCCAGGTATCCTTCTTTTCCTCGCGCGATTTTTTCGGCGAGAAGGGGTTGAGCTTGTGGAAATACAGCACCACCACCGCCATGATCGAGCCGAGCTGGATGATGACCTTGAACACGTCGAAAAACGCTTCAGATGCATTCATCTTCCACACCGCGTCGAGCAGCAGGATGTGCCCCGTGCTGCTAACAGGTAGCCACTCGGTGATACCTTGCACGATGCCTTGGACGATCGCCTTAAGGATTTCGATGAGGAACATAGTCGTTACCTCCTAGTATTGTTGATTACAGATCGATCTCGTTGAGCAGGTCGCGCAACAGGATCACTTCGTCTGCGGAGATGGTGACACCCTTGCCCATTTTGGTATGTTCGGGCGCCCAGTCGCGGATATCGTACTTCGGCTCGCGGTCATTCCAGCTCACCAGGTTGAGCTCCTTCGTCCAACCGGAGGGGGACTGGGACAGCACGCCGCATTCTTTCACAATTTCATACTTCAGTTCAGCCATGGGACTACACTCCTAAATAGAATTTATTTTTGCGGCTGTTGCCGCCGAAACAGAGAGGCCTCTGTTATCGATATGGTGAATGTGCGGAGCGCTTATCTCGTCAGCCAGTCTTCCAGCCGATCGAGCAGTCCGCGCCGCTTGGTGGTAGTGGTGCGAGGGCGCACCGAGGGTCGATTACCGCCGCCCTTCGTCTCCCGCTGTGGCGTCACCGCCGCGCGGGCGGGCGGGTCAGCGAAAAAAGTGGGTCGCGCGGTCGGCGGCAGTGCCCGCCAACTCCTTCGCCTTGTTAAACCAGTTATTCAGCACGTTTGACAGTTTCGCGTCGCTCTCGAGCTTTTCCTGCCGTAGAGCGCGCTTCTGGTTGTCGATGCCCTCCTGCAGCTCGGCGAGCTGCGCGAGCAAGGCCGCGATGAGGGCATAGGTGTTATCCAGCGTCTCCTCGGCGCGGCGGGAGGCACTCTCGGTGAAGGGGCGCAGGATGCCGTCGAGGTGCTCCTTCATTCCGTCACAGCGGCCGAGCGCCGCCTCGTATTGGGCGACCACCGCCTCGAGCGAGGCGAGTCGTTCGTTGCGCTGGGTGAGCTCCTGTTCGCGGGTGGCAAGGCGGTCCTCCGCTGCCATCATTTCGGCGCGGGCGGATTGGCTCTTTTCTTCGCATTGGGCGAGCTTATGGGTGAGCTGACCGTTCTGCGCGAGCGCCTCGTCAAGCTCCGCACGCATCTGCGCGACCTGCTCAGCGAGCTCATTTGCTTGCTCGGCGAGCGGGCGGATTTCCTCTAATTCATTGCTCATTGCTTCG
The DNA here is from genome assembly GCA_904501705.1 of Clostridiaceae bacterium. GTDB lineage: Bacteria > Bacillota > Clostridia > Oscillospirales > Acutalibacteraceae > UBA5905. Next base: position 14,477 of record CAJGCA010000022.1, read on the forward strand.
TGCGCCGCCTGCAGTTCTTCGGCCTTAGCAGTAGCTGCTTCGGCCTTTTCGCGGTCGGCGGTTGCCTGCTGTTCGAGCTGCACGCGCTCCTCGTTCCAGGCGCCGGTGAGCCCGTCTATGTAGTTGAGAACATCGGTCTTGTTGAAGCCGCCGATAGCGGAGCGGAACATTCCTTTCTCTTCCATATCTACACGCTTCCTTCTTCCAATATAACGGGATGTAGAGAAATCCCGCACATATTCTAAATAAGTATACCATAAAGAATGGCGGCTTGTAAAGCCCTTTTATACTTAATATATAAGTAGAGAGCACCTCGGGGCGACCGAGGTGCTCTCATATCGGTTGAGTGAGCCTGTAAGCCGAGTTCTGTCGTGAGCAACCATCTATCTAGGCTGAACGTTACCGAACAGCTCAAGCCGCCCGTCGAAGCACATCGGGCCAATGTATCGCTTCGGTCGGCGTTGCTCCGGATAGGGTTTGCAGGGCCACGCTGTCTCCAGCGTGCCGGTGAGCTCTTACCTCGCCTTTCCACCCTTACCGCAAGAAAACTTGCGGCGGTATATCTCTGTTGCACTTTCCCTAGGGTCACCCCCGGCGGCCGTTAGCCGTTATCCTGCCCTGTGGAGCTCGGACTTTCCTCATGCCTGAAGGCATGCGGTTGCTCAGCTCACTCGTTTGACAGTTTACCGCAAACCGCCGATTTTGTCAACCGAAATCTGTGCGGAAAAACACTTGGATTTTATCGTATTATGTTGTATACTGATACTATATACTGAGTAAAGGGGCGTGACGGGATGCTGCAGTTGCTTATCGGTCGCTCGGGAAGTGGAAAAAGCACGGTTGTATTCGACCGCATAGAGACACTGGTACAACAGGGGCACGAGCGCGTGTTTCTCATCGTACCGGAGCAATACTCGTTTGAGACCGAGCGCACACTGCTGATGCGCCTCGGCGCGCAACGGGCGAATCGCGTGCAGGTTCTCAGCTTCACCCGCCTTGCGGACACGGTATTTCGCGAGGTTGGTGGGCTGGCTGGCGAGCAGCTCGACGATGGCATACGTGCCTTGCTGATGAGCCGTGCCCTCGATGAGGTCGCAGCCCTCGCGCGGGATGCGGGTGAGCCGCTGATGGGGGCAGACCCCCGCTTGGTCACCGACAGCGCCTATGTCGAGCAGCTGCTCGTGCTGTGGGGTGAACTGCGCCAGTGCGCCGTGTCCCTTGAGGAGCTCACCCGCGCTGAGGAGGAACTGGCGCGCGAGGATACCTTGGCGGAGCGCGGCTTGCAGGAGAAGGTGAAGGACCTCTCGCGCATCTTTGCGGTGTACGAGGGGCTTATTGCCGACAGCGGTCTGGAGGAAGCGGACAAGCTCACCCGCCTGGCCGCCGCTCTGCCCGACAGCCGCCTGCTCGACAGCGCAGCGGTGATGGTGCTCGGGTTTAAGGGCTTTACGGTGCAGGAGCTGACGGTGCTTGACCGCCTGATTCCTCGCGTGGAGGAGATGGTCGTGTCGCTGACCACCGACACCCCCGGCGCAAAATGGTCGCGCACACTCGATCACAGCCGTGAGTTTACGCTGTTTTCCCCCGTGACCGATACCATCGAGCATCTCAAGGAGCTCGCCGACGGGCATCATCGGCAGTGGGAGCTGTGTTTGCAGATGGATAATCGCCGCAATCCCGACGGCGCGCTGTGCGCGCTGGAGGCGGGGTTGTATGCTCCCGCTCCCACGATATACGACGGCGCGGCGGATGCCGTGACCGTGATCCCTTGCCGGGATATCTATGTGGAATGTGACGTGGTTGCTCGCCGCATTCGCTGTTTGTTACGCGAAGAAGGCTACCGTCTGCGTGACATTACCGTTGTTGCGCGTAACCTGACGGACTACCGCGGCTTGCTCGAGGATGCGCTCGAGCAGGAGGGCATCGCGTATTCGATGGACGCGCGGCAGGATCTGCTGGATGAGCCGCTCATTGTTTATCTGCGCACAGCGTTGCGCGTTGCCGTCGGCGGACTGCGTACCGAGGAGATCCTGCGTCTGCTCAAGACCGATCTCAGCTGTCTTGACGCGGTGCAGATCGCCGAGCTGGAAAACTACGTATATATGTGGGGGATCGACGGGGCTGCATGGGAGTCTGATTGGGTGGAAAACCCCGCGGGTCTCGGCGCGCCCGTAACTCCGCACACTGCCCGTCAGCTCGCCGAGCTTAATGCGTGGCGGCAGCAGATCGTCGAGCCGCTCTCTCGCCTGCGCGAGGCTTTGCGCGGCGGCGCGTACGGGCGGGGATTTGCGCTCGCGGTGTATCGGTATCTCACCGATGACGGCGAGTTGCCCACCCGCATTCTGCGGCAGGTCAGCGCCTTGGAGGAGTTGGACGAGCCCCTGCTCGCACAGCACGCCGCCCGCCTGTGGGATGAGCTTGTGAAGCTGCTTGACCGCTTTGCTGTGGCACTTCGCGACACCCGACTGTCCGCAGTGCGGCTGGAGGAGCTGTTTACAATGCTCGCGCAGACCATCGACATCGGGCAGATCCCGCAGGGTCTGGACGCGGTGACGGTCGGCTCGGCCGACCGCATCCGCTATCACCATCCTCGCGCGGTGTTTATGCTCGGGATGAATGAGGGCGTGTTCCCTGCCTATCCCGACAATGCGGGACTGCTCACCGCGGATGACCGTCAGCGGCTGGAGGAGTGCGGTATCAAGCTGTCGAGCGATCTGCTCACCCAGAGCATTGAGGAGCGCTATTACGCCTATATGGCGGTCGCCGCGCCGAGCGAGCGGCTGATTTTAACCTATCATACCGAGGGTGAGAGCGTGCCCTCGCCGATCGTGACGGCGGTGCAGAAGATTCTCCCCAATCACACACGCGGCGTTGCCGTGTCGACGGATGGGCGGGATCTCGAATCGGGCGAGGCGATGTTTACCCGTCTTGCGCGGGAATATACCCGTTCCACACCGACGACCGAGAGCCTGCGACAGGTGCTGGCCGACGAGACCGTGTTCAGCGGGCGTCTGGCGGCGGTGGAGCGCAGTGTCGGTCGCGGCGAGTACCGCCTCGCGGACGCGGGCACGGCACGCGGACTGTTCGGCGCGGATCTGCGCCTGTCCGCGAGCCAGACGGATAAATTCTATCAGTGTCATTTCTCCTATTTCTGCCGCTACGGGCTGAGCCTGTACCCCCGTAAGCGGGCGCAGGTGGATGCCGCCTTCTTCGGCACGATCGTCCACTATGTGATGGAGACCCTGCTGCCGCGCTATGTTGCCGCGGGCGCGCTGATCGACCGCCTCAAAGCAACGGACGAGGCGCGGCAGGAGATGAGTAAGGAAGAGGTCGAGCAGGCGGAGAATGCTTTACAGACGGAGCTTTTGCGTACCGTCGCCGACGATGTCCACGCGGTCGTGATGGCGTATGCCGCCGAGCAGATGGGCGGCGCGGACAATAAGAGTGGGCGGTTTCTCTATCAGCTGCAGCTCGCGGAGCGTTCCGCTTGCAATATGCTGTGGCACACCGTGATGGAGCTGCGCCAGAGTGCGTTCGCGCCGACGGCGTTTGAGCTCGGCATCGTCCCTGATGAGAAAGCGCCCGAGGGAGCGATCGAGTCGATGCGGATCTCGTTCCCACGTGGCAGTGTGCGGCTAATCGGTAAGGTCGACCGCGTGGATCTGTTTGTCCGCTTTGATGGCAAGGCGTTCGTGCGCGTGGTGGACTATAAGACGGGCACCAAGACCTTCGATCTGAATGAACTCAGTGCGGGGCTGAATATGCAGATGCTGCTGTATCTTTACAACATCTGCGATCATCCCGAGCGTTTTAACGCCGACGGCGTACAGCCCGCAGGCGTGTTGTATCACCCGCTGTCCGATCTGATCATCGACCGCAAGGCGGGGGCAAAGTCGCAGACTGAACGGCTCAAATCCATGAAAATGGACGGCATCGTGCTCGATGACGCGTCGGTCGTGCAGGCGATGGAGCGGGATAACGGCAAGTTGTTTATCCCCGCTGAGATCGCCAAGGACGGCAAGCCCAAGGGCAGCGTCATCACCGAGGCGCAGTTTGGGCTTTTGCGTGGGGTGGTCGAGCAGCTGCTCGTCAATATGGCGAATGACCTGCTTGACGGTGATATTGCCGCACTGCCGATTCAGCGCGGGGAGTATACCCCCTGCACCTATTGCGATTATCGCGCGGTATGCGCGCGGGACGAGGACGACCCGACCGCGATGCTGACCGAACGCAGCGCGAAGCAGGTACTCGAAGAACTTGAACAGACCGCGGGGGAGGTGAGCGACGGTGAGTGAACGGAATTGGACAAACCCGCAACGCTACAGTATTGAGGCGCGCGGCGGGTCGGTGCTGGTCTCTGCCGCCGCGGGCTCGGGTAAGACCGCGGTGCTCGTTGAACGCGTCATCCGCCGCATCACCGACGAGCGCGATCCCGTGGATGTCAATCGCCTGTTGGTGGTGACCTTCACCCGCGCGGCGGCAGCGGAGATGCGTCAGCGTCTCTCGGATGCACTCGCGAAGAAGATCGCCGAGCATCCCGAGGATGAGCGGTATCAGAAGCAGCAGCTATTACTGCCGCAGGCGGCGATCACGACGGTGGACGGCTTCTGCGCGCAGCTGCTGCGTCAGCAGGCGGCGAACGCGGGGCTGCCGCCTCGCTTTAAGGTCGCGGAGGAGAGCGAGGCGACACTGCTCGCCGCGCACGCGCTTGACGAGGTGCTCGAGGAGAGTTATACCGCTCGCGACCCCGCGTTTCTCGCGCTCGCGACCCAGCTCGGCGGTCGTCGTGATGACAGCGGTCTGCGCGAAGCGGTACGGGAGGCGTATACCTTTATGCAGGCGCAGCCCTTTCCCGAAAAGTGGCTAAAAAATCAACTTGACGCATACACCGAGGTCATCCCGCTTGAAAATACGCGCTGGATGCAGCCGCTATGGAAAGAAATTGAATTTACGCTCAAAATGTGTAGCTTTTATATGCTGAAAGCAGTCGGTATAGCGGTTACCTATAATATTCAGCCTTATATGGAGCAGTTGCTGATTGAGGAACAGGATATTAAAGCACTTTGGCAACTGACGAATACAGGCTCATATGACGAGAGATATGCTCGTATAGCGGAGTTTGCTTTTGGGCGTTTACCGGCAGTCAAGGCAGAATCCGCCGCGCAGAAGGAAGCAAAGGAGCAAATCCAAAAACTGCGTGATACGGTGAAAAAGAAAATAAAAGGGTTGCAAGGCCTTTTCGATGGAACCGAAGCGGAATGTCGCGACGATCTCGCCGCGCTCGCGCCGATGGCGGAGGCGCTAGGCGATCTGGTGCGCCGCTACACCGAGCGGTACACCCAGCTCAAACGGCAGAAAAAGCTGCTGGATTACAACGACCTTGAGCATGAATGCCTGCGGCTGTTGCTGGACAGCGAAACGTGCGAGCGCACGCCGCTCGCGCGGGACCTGTCGATGCAATACGACGACATTATGGTGGACGAATATCAGGACACCAACGCCGCGCAGGATGCGTTGTTCCGCGCTTTGTCGCGGGACGAGAGCAATCTGTTTATGGTGGGCGACGTCAAGCAGAGCATTTACGGCTTTCGTCTGGCGATGCCGGAGATCTTCACCCGCCGTCGCGACGCGTACAAGCCGTATGACCCCGATGACCCGCAATTCCCCGCCACCATCACGCTGGAAAACAACTTCCGCAGCCGTGAAACGGTGACCGACGCGGTCAACTTCCTGTTCCGCCAACTGATGCAGGCGGATGTCGGCGGCGTGGACTACGACGAGCGCGAGGCGCTGGTGTATTCTGCGAATTATGACGAGGCAGAGGGCTTTGAGACCGAGTGGTTGTTGCTGGACAAGGCGCAGGCGAGCGGAGATTGCCCCTCGAACGAGGTTGCGGAGGCGCGGGCGATCGCCCACCGCATCCGCGAGCAGATGGACACCCTCTCGGTGCGCACCAAGGACGGCACCCGTCCCTTGGAATACGGCGACATTTGCATCCTGTTGCGGTATCGCCGCACGATGCCGATCTACATTAAGGAACTCACCCGCCTCGGCATTCCCGTTGGCGCGGAGGGTAGCGGCTCGCTGCTGTCCACCCCCGAGATCCGCACGGCGCTGGCGCTTTTGCGCACGATCGACAACCCCTTGCGGGAGATCGAGCTGACGGCGCTGATGATGTCGCCACTGTACGGTTTCACCGCCGACGACTGTGCGCGCCTGCGCCTGCTCACTCGCGGAGATGAGAAAAAAGAGCCACTCTACACGGTCCTCACGCAGGTAGCGCAGGGCGAGCGCGCGGCGGATGAGCCGCTCGTAGTGCTCTGTCGTCGGCTGATCGCCGATCTGCGGCGATTCCGCACACTCGCGGTGTCGCTGCCCGCGGATCGGCTAATTGAGCGGCTGTATCGTGACACCGCGCTGCCTGCGGTGTTCGCCGCACGGGCGGGTGGCCGTCAGCGGGTGGCGAACCTGCAGCAGCTTGACCGCGTTGCGCGTGGTTTTGAACAGGACGGCTTTCGTGGTTTGTCGGCGTTTATCCGCCACATCGACCGCCTTGAAGAGCAGGGCAAGGATCTCGCCGCGGGCAACTCCGTCGGCGGTAACAGCGTGCGCCTGATGACGGTGCACGGATCGAAGGGCCTCGAATACCCCGTTGTGTATCTCGCACGCTTGGGCGGGCAGTTTAATAACGACGATGCACGCAAGAAGCTGCTGTTTCACGACACGGTGGGCATTGGACTCTGCCGTCTGGATGAGCAGGCGCTGACAAAAGGGCGTACACTGCCCTTCACGGGTGTGCTCGCCGCCCGTCAGCAGGATGAGCGCGCGGAGGAATTGCGCGTGTGGTACGTCGCGATGACCCGCGCGAAGGAAAAGCTGTGTATCGTGCTCACCGAGCGTGATCTGGAAGCAAAACTCAAAACGTTAAAAGCCGCGCTGACCTCGGCGCGGGTGATCTCCCCCGAGAGCATCCTGCACGCGTCGGGGCCTGCCGACTGGTTCCTGACGGCGGCACTGCGGCATCCGTCGTTTGCTTTCCTGCGCAGTGCGCCCGATACCACCGTCTCGTTGGCGGCCCATAAGCTGTGGCGGGTGGAGGTGCTCGATCCCTCGTCGCTCGACGAGGAGACGGCTGTCGCTGCGGCAGAGACTGCCGCGCCCGATGAAACACTGACGGCGGAGCTCAAAGAACGGCTCCGGTACACCTACCCGTATGCCGCGCTTGCGCGTGTGCCCGCAAAGGTCGCCGCGTCTCAGCTTTCCCACGGGGGGCTGAGTCGACAGCATATCGCTGCCGCACGCCCTGACTTTCTGCAGAAGGACGGGATGTCGGCGGCGCAGAAGGGTACGGCACTGCACACATTTATGCAGTTCGCGGACTATGCTCGCGCGGCGAAGGACAGCGTAGCGGAGGCCGCGCGGCTGGTCGCGGAGGGCTTCCTTTCGCCGCATCAGGCAGAGGCACTGCCGCAGGATAAGATCGACCGTTTCTTCGCGAGCGGCCTGTACGCGCGGATGCAAGACTCGCCCGATTGCCGTCGTGAGTTCCACTTCACCGTTACCGTACCGGCTGATGCCGTCGCCGACGAGCCGCTGGGGTTTGACATGGAGGAGGTCTTGGTGCAGGGCATTGCGGACTGCGTGTTTCGCGAGGGCGACGGGCTGGTGTTGCTCGACTACAAGACCGACCGCATCCGCGATTCACAGGAGCTTATTGATCGCTACCGCTCGCAGTTGCAGTTCTACAAGCAGGCGCTTGAGCAGATCTTTGATCTGCCTGTCAAGCAGGCGGTGCTGTATAGCTTCCATCTCGGCAAAACTGTTGAGGTAACGGTATAAAGCAAAAAGGACACCCGACCCTAAGGGCTGTACTCTTAAGGACAGTTCTAAAATTTGTCCTCATCGCCCGATGTACTGCACCACAGGCTGCTATCAAAGAATCTAAGTAATTAGATTTATAAAGCAAAACTTGTCTCCCTGCCGAAAAATCGGCAGGGAGATTTTGCATATATTGCAAATATTCTTATAATATGTTATAATATATAAAATAAGAAAAGGGGGAATGAGAATGAATGGGGAAATACAACAAGCAAGTAATATTGTAATAAGTGCAAGAAAAGCCCTTTTTGAAAATGAAAAAATTGATTTTATTCCAAGCAAGCATACGTTATCCATTCAGTTTATTTTCGCACGCAAATTATTATTTCACAAGTCAGTTCAAGCAAATTCAGTATGCGAATGGTTTGATGTTTGTTTGCAACGAGGTTTAAAAGATATAAAATTTGTTATTCCTACTAACAGAGAGAACAAACACTTGCTTGGCTTTGCAAACACTTCCCAATGTGTAATCATATGTTTTTGGAAAAACGGAAACACCTCTTGTTTTTGTCCTTTTTGGGAATTTGACCGAGAACAAAACAAGTGGAAAATTATTTACAATGAGCAATACATAAAGAAACATACTGTTTTTGATAATCTTCATTTCACAGATAAAACCAACGAATTCAAGCAAACACTTTTAGATATAGGAGAATTCGCCGCCAAGATAGAGCAACAGTATTTTTCAGATGTTTTTCATAACGCTTATGAGGCGCTATGCGGTTTGGAAAATATAAATGATGAAAACACACCTATACAACTACCCGATGAATTTAAAACTATATATTATGTGGTAGATAAAGCCGATGTTTTTGGCGCTATGGGTTCGTGGAATGATTCTCCGCCATACTACGCACGCGAAAAAGGATTGGATAAGGAATACAATGAACTGTCAAACGAACTACTCGTTCAATTGCGCTATCATTTAATGTATGTTGCAAATGAATGTTGGAAACATCATTGAGAAAACTTATTTCCCACTTTTGTGAGTAGCAGCCCAGGCTGCAATTAAGGATATGAAATAATTCATAACCCAATAAACAATTTATCCCCGCCGAGCAATCGGTGGGGATTTTTGTATATCTTGAAAAACTTTTGTTTTGGTGCTATAATACAATTAAGGAGGTGAGTGTATGAAGAAAAAACTTTTGATTATTATAGCTATTGTCTTGGTGCTGATTTTATCGGCTATTGCGTATTTTTTTATTTGGGGCGGAAAACCACAAATTGATAATTTTGCTGACATATCTAATGATTATGAGTGTATTGCCAATGTGGCACTAAATTATTATAACGAATTATCGGTCAA
>CAJGCA010000023.1 GCA_904501705.1 Clostridiaceae bacterium
CCCGCCTTGGCTCCCTCTGACGAGGGAGCTGTCCGAGCGTCTGCGAGGACTGAGGGAGAGATAGACAAGTATAAATATCGCTCTCCTTTTCTCTCCCTCCGTCAAAAATCACAGATTTTCGCCACCTCCCTCATCAGAGGGAGGCAAGTCATAAAAAAGTTTCATCTCCTCCTCTTTTTAAGATGTTATTTTCATCGCTAAAGCTTTTTTGAACCACGCGACTATCGCGTGGTTTTCGTTTACAAAAAGCCCGAAGGCAGATTGCCTTCGGGCTTTGATTAACAGGATAACTGATCAGCGCTGGACGCGGCCGGAGCCGTCACCGCCCGCGAGCTTCTCCACCTCGGAGACGGATACGCGGTTGTAGTCGCCCTCGATGCTGTGCTTAAGCGCGGATGCCGCCACTGCGAACTCGATCGCCGCCTGGGTGTCCTTACCGGACAGCAGCGCGTAGATCAGACCGCCGCCGAAGCTGTCGCCGCCGCCGACGCGGTCAACAATGTGCAGGTGATAGCTCTTGGAGAAGCAGTAGTTCTCACCGTCATACAGCATACCCGCCCAGTCGTTGTCGTTCGCAGAGATGGATGTGCGCAGAGTAATCGCAACCTTCTCAAAACCAAATTTATCCATCAGCTGCTTCGCCACAGACTTGTAGCCCTCGTGGTTGAGCTTGCCGCCGTAGATGTCGGTATCCTCGGCTTCGATGCCGAACACATCCTTTGCGTCCTCCTCGTTGGAGATGCAAACATCGACGTACTGGCACAGCTCGGTCATCGCCGCACGCGCCTCATCACGAGTCCACAGCTTGCCGCGGTAATTGAGGTCGCAAGAAATCTTAACGCCCTTGGCCTTCGCCGCCTGACAAGCCTGCTTGCAGATTTCCACCATATCGCCACCCAACGCAGGGGTAATACCAGTAAAGTGGAACCAGTCAGCACCATCAAAGATGTCGTCCCAGTTGAAATCCTCGGGCTTCGCCTGCTGAATGGCAGAATAGGCACGGTCGTAGACGCACACGGAGCCTCGCTGAGAAGCGCCCTTCTCCAAATAATAGATGCCGACGCGCTCACCGCCGCGCACGATCTTGGAGGTGTCCACACCGAAAGCGCGCAGAGAATCCACCGCACCCTGCCCGATCGCGTGCTTGGGAAGCTTGGTCACATAGCAGCTGTCCATGCCGTAGTTCGCCAGCGACACCGCGACGTTCGCCTCGCCGCCGCCGAAGGTGGCCTGGAACTGATCATTCTGGAAGAAACGCAGGTAGCCGTTAGGGGCCAGGCGGAGCATCAGCTCGCCAAAGGTTACGATCTTAGCCATGATTTATTTCTCCTCTCTTGCTTTACGGATGTTTTCCATAAACAGGGCGGCATTCGCCTTAACATCACCCTTCATCAGGCTGCTGCCCGCGCCGACCGCGACGGCACCCGCCTTGATCCACTCGCCCGCGTTCTCGGCGCTGACGCCGCCGGTGGGCATAATCTGCACATAGGGCAGCGGACCGCGAATGTCTTTAATGAACGCCGGCCCGAACAGATCGCCGGGGAACAGCTTAAGCACGTCAACGCCCGCCTCCATCGCCGAAACAGCCTCGGTGATGGTTAGGATGCCCGCCATGCTTGCCTTACGGTAGCGGTTGCACACCTTGGTGACCTCGGGATTGAAATGAGGAGAAACGATGAACTCCGCGCCCGACAGAATGGCGATGCGCGCCGTCTCGCTGTCCAGTACCGTGCCCGCACCGAGGATGATCTCATCGCCGTATTTGCGGGAGATATCCTCAATGACCCGATGAGCATACGGGACCGTAAAGGTCAGCTCGATGGCGCGGATACCGCCCTCGATGCACTTCTCGACGATCTCCATCGCCTTCTCAGATGTCTCGCCGCGAACGACGGCGACCATACCGCCCTCTTTAATGGAGAGCAAAACTTCTTCTTTTGTACGCATAAGACAGTCCTCCTATGTTTTTTGGTTAGGTTCTTACAAAATGTAAGCCCTTACACTTTTCAACACTACTATTCTACTACACCGCCGAAAATTTTTCAAGGCGTTTTCGAAAAAAATTCGAGTTTTTGAAAATTTGGTCTTGTAATTTTGGCAGAAATATGTATACTTGTTTTTGTAAGGGCTTACAGAAAGGAGCGTGTCCTATGAACATATACGATATTGCCGATAAAGCGGGCGTATCCATCGCCACGGTTTCCCGTGTGCTCAACGACAGTCCCAACGTGCGTGCGCAGACACGCGAGCGCGTACTAGAGGTCATTCGTCTGGAGGGATACACGCCTAACGCCTTTGCCAGAGGGCTGGGACTTGGCTCGATGCGGATGGTAGGGATCCTTTGCACCAGCGTGCGCGACGCTTTCTATGCCGAGGGCGTCAGCTATGTCGAGGAACACCTGCGAAAAAACAACCTCAATGCGATTCTGCGCTGCACCGGCCCCTCCACCGAGGATAAAAAGCAGGCACTCGAATATATGGTGCAAAAAAACGTTGACGCCATCGTACTCATCGGCTCGACCTTCCGCGAGGATGACGACAACTCACACATTGCCGCCGCCGCTCGACAGGTGCCCATCATTATCATCAGCGGACACCTCGACCTGCCGGGTGTCTACTGCGTAACCAGCGACGAAAAGCGCGCGGTCAGCGATCTGATGGTCCAGCTTTTCCGCCGCCATAAGAAGCGTGTTCTGTTCCTGCACGACGTAATGACCTACAACTGCCAACAGAAGATTGCAGGCTATCGCGACGGTTATGCGCAATGCGGCGAGCGGGCGGATGACGCGCTCATCGTACAGGTCGAACGCAACCTCGACGCGGTCAACGACTGTATTAAGCGTCTGCTTGTGCAAGGTGTATCCTTTGATGCGGTCATTGGTGCCGAGGATATCCTCGCGCTCGGCGCGCAGAAATCACTGCTGCGCATCGGCCTGAGTATGCCGATCATCGGTTTTAACAACTCCACTCTCGCACGCTGCGCAACACCTGAACTGACCAGCGTCGACAACGGGCTTGAGAAGATGTGCTCCACCGCTCTGCAGATCCTCGACGATCTGCTGGACAAAAAGAGCGCAACCCCTCACACCATTGTTCCCGCTCATCTCATCGAGCGCGACAGTTTCCGCTTGAACTGATACCCAAAACTCCCGCGCAGAACGCTCTGCGCGGGAGTTTTTAATATTATTTGAATTTTCTTGTTGCTTCTTGCTTTTCTTTTATAAAGAGAGTATAATTGGGACGCTGATTTTCACGACCCCCTGACGAAAGGAAACCGACTATGTACAAACGCCTATTACAATGCGTGCGGGAATATAAGCGCCCGACCATCACCACCCTGCTGCTGATGGTGGTTGAGGCGGTCATCGAGTGCCTGATTCCCTTCATCACCGCCAATCTGGTCAACCAGATCCGCGCGGGCACCGATCTGACCACCATCCTGCACACAGGACTGCTGCTCATCGGAATGGCGCTCATTTCGCTCACCTGCGGCGGCCTCGGCGGCGCGACTTGCGCGCGTGCCTCGGCGGGGTTTGCGAAGAACCTGCGCCACGATCTGTTCCACAAGGTGCAGACCTATTCATTCGAGAACATCGATAAGTTCTCGTCCTCGTCGCTCGTCACCCGTATGACCACCGATGTCAACAATGTCCAGATGGCGTATATGATGCTCATCCGCATCGCGGTGCGCGCACCGCTGATGCTGATCTTCTCCATCGTGATGGCGTATATTATGGGCGGCGCGCTTGCGACCTCCTTTGTCGTCATCATTCCCGTGCTTGCGGGCGGTCTTCTGCTCGTCGCGCGCAACGCGATGCCCGCCTTCCGCCGCGTGTTTAAGAAATACGACACGCTCAACGAGTCCATTGAAGAGAATGTGCGTGGGATGCGGGTGGTCAAGGGCTTCTCCCGCGAGGAGCACGAGAAGACGAAGTTCACCAAAGCCTCGGAGAATATCAAGAACGACTTTACCTTCGCCGAGCGCATCGTCGCACTCAACGCGCCGCTGATGCAGCTGTGCGCGAACTTCAATATGGTGTTCGTGCTGCTGGTTGGCTCGCGGCTCATCGTGCAGAGCGGCGGCGAGCTCATCAATGTCGGCGAGATCTCCGCGATGCTGACCTACGGTATGCAGGTGCTGATGCAGCTGATGATGCTGTCGATGATCTACGTGATGCTAACGATGTCCCACGAGTCCATCAAGCGTATCTGTGAGGTACTGGAGGAACGGCCCCGCCTCGTCAGTCCCGCCGAGCCGATCACCGCCGTTGCAAACGGCGCCATCGACTTGGACGGCGTGCGGTTTAAATATTCCGAAAAAGCGAAAAAATTCGCCCTTGACAATATCGACCTGCACATCGCCTCGGGGATGACCGTCGGCATCCTCGGCGGCACGGGCTCGAGTAAATCCACCCTCGTCCAGCTCATTCCGCGCCTTTATGACGCCACCGAGGGTACGGTAAAGGTCGGCGGCGTGGACGTGCGCGACTACGACCTTGACACCCTGCGCGGTGCGGTCGCGATGGTGCTGCAGAAGAACACACTCTTCTCCGGCACGATCAAGGAAAATCTGCGCTGGGGCAACGAAAATGCCACCGACGAGGAGCTTGTCGAGGCATGCCGCCTGGCACAGGCGGACGAGTTCATCCACACCTTCCCCGACGGCTATGACACCTACATCGAGCAGGGCGGATCGAACGTATCGGGCGGACAGAAGCAGCGCCTGTGCATCGCCCGCGCGCTGCTCAAGAAGCCGAAGATCCTCATCCTCGACGACTCGACGAGCGCGGTCGACACCAAGACCGATGCGCTCATTCGCGCGGGCTTCCGAGAATTTATCCCCGAGACCACCAAGATCATCATCGCCCAGCGTGTTTCCTCGGTGCAGGATGCCGACCTCATCCTCGTGATGGAGAATGGCACCATCGCCGCCGCAGGCACGCACGACGAGCTGCTTAAAGCAAGCGACATCTACCGCGAAGTATATGAGCAGCAGACGAATGGAGGTGAGGCGGATGAATAAGAAACCTACCCGCCCCACGCTCGACTTCTCGGCACTCGGGCGCGTGATTAAACTCCTCTACCAATTCTATCCCCGCCTGCTACCGCTCGTAGGCGTGTGCATCGTCGCCGCAGCGGCGGTCGCCGCCGCTCCCGCGGTGTTCACGCAGAAAGTGCTGGCGATCCTCACCGAATGCCTAGACAAGGGTATCCTATCTTGGGAGATTGCACGCGAACGCATCCTGCCGCTCGTGCTCACCCTCGTCGGGCTGTACGCGGCATCCATTACCCTCTCCCTCATCCAGACGCAGCTAATGGCGGTCATTACGCAGGGCTTCCTCAGCAAGATGCGCTGTCGGATGTTCGAGGGGATGCAGAATCTGCCCATCCGCTATTTCGACACCCACAAGCACGGCGATATTATGAGCCACTACACAAACGACATTGACACCCTGCGTCAGCTGGTGTCCCAGTCGCTGCCGCAGCTGCTGCAGTCCGCGGTCATCGTGCTGTCGGTGCTGAGTATTATGCTGTATTACAGCGTGCTGATGACGCTGGTGGTGCTGCTCGGCGTGGTCGCGATGGTGCTGGTATCCAAGAAAATCGGCGGCGGCTCGGCGAAATATTTCATCCGCCAACAGCAGTCGGTCGGCAAGTCCGAGGGCTTTGTGCAGGAGATGATGAACGGCCAGAAGGTCATCAAAGTCTTCTCCCACGAAGACGCGGTCAAAGCGGACTTCGATGCCATCAACGAGGAGCTGTTCGAGGACAGCCGCCGCGCCCACACCTACGCAAACTGCCTCGGCCCGATCATTATGAACATCGGCAACGTCCTGTACGTCATCTGCGCGATGGCAGGCGGTCTGTTCCTTGTGACGGGAGCGCAGAACATCAGCATTTCCATGTTGCCGTTTACCATTGACATTGTCGTACCGTTCCTCAATATGACCAAGCAGTTCACCGGCAACGTCAACCAGCTCTCACAGCAGATCAACTCCATCGCGATGGCGCTCGCGGGCGCAAAGCGCATCTTCGCGCTGATGGATGAGGCACCCGAGGTGGACGACGGCTACGTCACGCTGGTCAACGCCGCGATCGCCGCGGATGGCACCGTTACCGAAACCAAGCAGCGCACGGGGCGCTGGGCGTGGAAGCACCCGCACAGCGACGGCACCCTGACCTACACCCCGCTTGCAGGCGACGTGCGGCTCGCCGAGGTGGACTTTGCCTACGAAGAGGGAAAGCCCGTGCTGCACGACGTCACTGTCTACGCCGAGCCGGGACAGAAGGTCGCCTTTGTCGGCGCAACAGGCGCGGGCAAGACCACCATCACCAACCTCATCAACCGCTTTTATGATATTGCGGATGGCAAGGTGCGATACGACGGCATTAATATCAACAAGATCAAAAAAGCCGACCTGCGTCGCTCGCTCGGCATCGTGCTGCAGGAGACCAACCTCTTCACGGGCACGGTGATGGATAACATCCGCTACGGCAAGCTCGACGCAACCGACAAGGAGTGCATCGAAGCGGCGAAGCTCGTCGGCGCGGACGATTTCATCTCTCGCCTGCCGCAGGGCTACGACACCCCGCTCACCAACAACGGTGCGAACCTCTCGCAGGGACAGCGACAGATGATCGCAATCGCCCGCGCGGCGGTTGCCGACCCGCCCGTAATGATCCTCGATGAGGCAACCTCTTCCATTGACACCCGCACCGAGGCGATCGTTCAGCGGGGAATGGATAAGCTGATGGAAGGACGCACGGTGTTTGTCATCGCGCACCGCCTCTCCACCGTTAAGAACTCGGATGTTATTATGGTACTGGATCACGGCCGCATCATCGAGCGCGGCAGCCACGACAATCTCATCGCGGAAAAGGGCGTGTATTATCAGCTCTACACCGGCGCGTTTGAATTAGAATAAATTGATAACTCCCCCTCGACACATCGTGCCGAGGGGGAGTTATTGTCGAAGAAATCCCGTTTTTGCGATGAAAACACCCCCTATGAGAAAGAAAATTTGCAAAACGCGAAAAAAGGGCTTGATTTTTTCATAAGGATAGAGTATACTATTTAAGCACTCACGAGAGCGCACGTATATCGCGGGGTAGAGCAGGGGTAGCTCGTCGGGCTCATAACCCGGAGGTCGTAGGTTCGAATCCTATCCCCGCAACCAACAATGCGAACCGATTTAGATATCGGCGCAAGAAATCCCGAAACCAAGGCGGTTTCGGGATTTTTCTTTGCCTTTTTTGAAGTGAAACTTAATAGATATCCTAAGCCAAAAACAGCTTTCGGGGAGGACTTGAACTAAATTCAACAGATATCAAGGGCAGATTTTTCGATTAATTTCGTAAAGTCTGCCCTTTTTTTGTTTTTATAAATGTTAAATGTTTGTGTCTTGAAGAATAGCTCCTAGCTGGAGAAAAGCAAGTTTATTTTCTCCCTTGCGACCCGTTCATTGCAATACACAAAATTAAACTCACCACTAATCTGCATATCTGCAACAGAGAAGGTGGCAAGGTCGTCACGGCATCGGGAGATAGGTTCATAGGCAAAGGTAATTGCACCGTTGTTTGCCACAATGTCGCAGATCACGGAAAAATTACTGACAGAGATACAACGCTTAAAGTTGTCAAGGGAAAAACCTCGGTCTGTAATTGCATTATGCAATAATGTTCTCGTTCCCGAATACGGCTCTCTGACCACAATGTCCTTTGAAAAAATATCTTCAAGGGTCACGGTCTTATTGGCAAAAGGATGGCTTTTTGCACAGACCCCTACAAACGCTTCTTTTTTGTAAAGGTGGTAGCCATATTTGGATTTGTCAAATACACCCTCTATAATAGCAAAATCGATCTCTGCCTTTTCAAGCATATGTAAAAGAACTTCGGTGTTATCAACGATCAAATCGAGCGTATGGTTTGGCTCTTGCAGAAAGGAACGAATCTCCGGCACGATAACAAATTCGCCAATAGTTTTGGTTGCACCAACGGTCATATGAACGGTATCTGTGGGCATAAACTTTTCACGGATGTCAGCTTCCTCTGCCTTGATGCTATCAAAATAACGCTTTAGCCGCTGGGCGTTCTTTGTTCTTGATAGTGTCCGTCCATCATACTCAAACAGCTTCACACCGTAATAATTCTCCAAATAATGAATATGCTGCGTGACACCCGGCTGTGTCATATTCAGTTTTTCCGCCGTTCTGCGATAGTTCATTTCATCATAAAGGGCAAGGAAGGTAAGCACTCTGTAATCTAACATAACAATCTCCGATTAACTCATATTATCATCCGATAATAAATGATAATTTGATTTTATCACAAAACTGTAGTATAATCAAGAGATGTAAGTGAAAGTAGGAGATTGTTTATGAAAGTATTAAAAGTTTTTCCCGGAATAATATTATCTGTAGGTGTGGCTCTTCTTGCGTGCTGGCTTGAAAGTCTGCTGCCTATCCACCTTATTGGCTCTGCCGTTATTGCAATGTTCATCGGTATGGTCCTCAATCATTTTTTGAGGAATACAAAAGTCTTTGCATCGGGGCTCAAATTTACATCCAAGAAGATTTTGAAATTTGCCATTATTCTGCTTGGCTTGTCCCTCAATATTACGACTATCCTCAACGTAGGTAAAATGTCTCTTACCGTTATGATATTTACTTTACTTACTTGTTTTGGCGGTGGTTATTTTATCGGTAAGGCGTTGGGACTCAATTGGAAGCTCTCCAACCTTATCTCTGCCGGTACGGGTATTTGCGGTGGCTCTGCCATTGCCGCTATTGCCCCGACTATCGATGCAGACGATAACGATGTAGCTTATGCTATGTCTGCTACTTTTCTGTTCGATATGGCAATGATCGTATTGTTTCCCATTATGGGACAAGCGATGGGAATGACCGATCAGGCATTCGGTATTTGGGCGGGAACGGCAGTTAACGATACTTCTTCCGTTGTTGCGACCGGCTATGCCTTCTCAGAAGGCGCAGGTGATTTTGCCACAATGGTAAAGCTCACAAGAACCCTTGCGATTATTCCTACCGTTATTACCTTTGCTTTTGTGCAGCTCCGTCTTAAGCGCAAAGAAGCTCTTGCAAACAGCAAAAACGGAAGCGAACTGAAGGCAAATTTCAGCATTGCAAAGATATTCCCTTGGTTTATTCTCGGATTTCTTGCAATGTCTATTGTAGCAAGCGTGTTCCCAATTCCTGCCGCTGTTGTATCCGGCACCAAGAGTGCAAGCAAATTCCTTATGGTATGTGCATTGGCAGCCATCGGTTTGAACACATCCTTCTCAAGCATGAAGAAAGCCGGTATCCGTCCGATGATCCACGGTTTTATCATCTCGGCGTTGGTCGTTGTCGTTGCGTTGTTGGTAGAAATGGCAATGGGAATCGTATAAAGAGAAATAACACTATAAGAGAGCAATGAATAAATTATCCGATGCGAGTTACACGGTATTATAAACTACAATTTATCGAATTGTTTTGTGTCGACATCTAAATTGGTGCAACTTGCCACATTGTAGCACCGATTTAGATATCGGGGCAGAAAAAATCGGTAACCACAACGGTTTCTGGGTTTTTTCTTTGCAATTTTTGAGCTTGAATTTTATAGATATCCTCCGCCAAATCGGCATTTGGGGAGGAACCGAACTAAATTCATTGTGTTTTTCTGCTTGTTATGATACAATTAAATTTACTAAAAGGCGGTGATTTAATGGGTATATATTATAACGACAAAAATGTTTGTTTTCGCATCCGCGTTTCTTTTGAAAATCAAAATATAATGAAGAGACATACAAAGGACACCTTTTCGCCACTGTTTCAGTTAAAACAAAATGAATATTACTCTTTGAAATTCACATATAAAAACTTCGTTTGTTCTCATTTAAAGACCAAGAGGGAGTTCTTATACAAAGATATTCAAAGCGTGGAAATGTTCGAAGATGGGATTATCCTTTGCTTAAAGGAAGGTCTTTATATTTCCATTTCTGTTGAGAACAGCGAAAAACACAACACGGAACTATACGATATTGTAACGTTCTTGAAAAGGCGTTGTCGATGGCGATTTTCGGTTAATGCCCCGATTTCTTATCCAGAAGAAGATATTGATGAAAGATATAAATCAGACAAACAACCTCTCTGGCAAATATCTTTTTCACTTACCGACAGGGAATTAAATCAGTTGTTATGGTATGATTATCTTTTTAGTGAAAGAATGATTGTGTTTATCATTGCCGCAATCGTGTTTTTGTTAATGGCTGCTGTGCTTTGGAATGCTTGGCTGTTAATTGTAGCTGTCGCCATTACCGTATTCTGTCTTGTTTTAAGCAAATTTTCCTTTTTCGACACTTTGGATGGATACATAAAGAATCATCAAGGAATATTGCAAATGCTGATTTTTGAGAAACTTTTGGTTGTTCGTTTGCGTCACACAGATCTGGAATTGAAATACGATTCTATGAGGCATAAAAAATCTATTTTTGGTTTATGGCGCCTTAAGTGCAGTGGTTTCTTTACTTTTATTTTGCCAAACAGGATCGTTAATGAAAATTCCGCTTTTTTTGATATGTTGTATGCAAAAATTAAGTAGATATCTAAATCGGTGCGACATGCCAACAATGCGAACCGATTTAGATATCGGCGCAGAAAAGTCCGAAACCACAACGGTTTCGGACTTTTTTCTTGCCAATTTTCATAGTTAAATTTCATAGATATTCTATACCCAAAACAGCTTTCGGGGAGGACTTGAACTAAATCCAAAACAATATTAGGTGGAAAAGTTTAAAATTTTATGGTATAATCAGTTCGATAAATTGGAATTTGTAGGTGAGATAATGATTATTTTAATTACGGGAGCATCGCATACAGGCAAAACGGCGCTTGCTCAAAAATTGCTTGAAAAATATAAATATCCATATCTATCGATAGACCATCTGAAAATGGGCTTAATTCGTAGCGGTAATACAGAGCTTACTCCTATGGATGATAATGAATTGACCGAATATTTATGGCCGATTGTTCGGGAAATGATAAAAACTGCTATTGAGAACAATCAGAACCTAATTGTCGAAGGTTGCTATATTCCATTCGATTGGCAGAAGGACTTTGAGCGGCAATATCTTGAACAGATCAAATACTATTGTTTGGTACTGAGTGAGAACTATATAAAAAATCATTTTGCAGACATAAAGAAATATGCAAATGTCATTGAAAATCGTTTGGATGATGAATGGTGCACCATGGAGAATGTATTGTCAGAAAATACACAGATGTTAGAATCTGCAAAAAAGTATAATGTGAACTACATACTCATTAACGATAAGTACGAAATCAATATTGAGTTATAACGGTAAATTCCAATTTATCAAATTGTTTTATGCCGATATCTAAATCGGTGCAACTTGCCAAAAATGCGAACCGATTTAGATATCGGCGCAGAAAAGTCCGAAACCACAACGGTTTCGGACTTTTTCTTTGCGTTTTTTCGCAGTTGAATTTTATAGATATACTCCACACAAAACAGCTTTCGGGGAGGACTTGAACTAAATACAAAGGCAATATTAGGTGAAAAAATACAGTTTTTATGATATAATCAGTTCAATAAATAAGAAATTGACTAATAGTTTGTTGAATACTGGATGCAGATAGCAGGGCATTAAGTTCCTGCTATCTGTTTATAAACGCTTTGAGTTCTCCAATAAAAAACTTAAAAGTATTTGTAAGATTTCCGATTTTCAATAGTCTTATAGGTGAAGGAGGTGATAGGAAATGGAGTTCGAGCAGATTTAGTCCCGCACAGCAGATCCTTCCCCTTGCGATGTTTGTTACACTTTACGAAAGCTTAGTGGAGAGATGCCATAAGCCTCCTTAAATCGCTTGGAGAAATAATTGCTGTCGTTAAAGCCACACCTCTTTGCTACCTCGGCAATCGAAAGGGTCAGATCGGAGCGAAGCAAAAACTGCGCGTGCTGAAGCCTCGTAATCGACAGATACTCTGATATACCCAGGCCGGTGTCACGCTTAAAGGTGCGAGACAGATGCTCGGGTGTGACCATACACCTTGCTGCAAGATCGGTTAACGTAACATCCTCAAAATAGTTTTCCTTGATATATGCTATCGTTGCCGTGGTATAGGTGTTCGTGCTACGGCTCGGCACCTCTGTATCCGGGTTACGCGCAAGCAGAAAAAAGAATCTGTGCATGTGACATAAAATCATATTATCGGAGAACTTATCCGGTGATGACCATTCTTTTTCTATTTCATTTAATATGGATAACGTCTCATTTGAAACCTTTTTATTGCGGTATATGTAACCTATATTCGTCAAGTATCTGCTTACCGGCGCAGGGATATGCATTTGAGTGCAATAGATCAACCTTCGCTTTGCATCACTGTCGAGGTAAACAGTCTTGTGTATTATTCCCTCGGGAATGAGTACTATGTCACCTGCCTTTGCCTCATATGTTTCGTTATCTATGAAATAGTGACAAGAGCCTTCCTCAAGGTAGTATATCTCAAAAAGGTTGTGGCAATGCTGATTGCCAATCGTATTTTTATATTGAGAACTTTTTCCATAATAAAACTTGTCCGTTATTATGTCATGCGTGTTCATAATATCTCCTTTTTTATATCTCGGGTAATCCGTTTTCATCTATCCTATCAGAAAATATCAAAAAAATCAAGAAATATCCAGTAAGTTGTTAAAAATATCATTGAAACATAGAATATATTGATGTATACTTCAAGTATTGATACTTATTTCCATGAAAAATTATCACCTATTCCTGAAAGGAGAAACGAGTATGAAATTTACAGAAGCGGGTGCAGAAGGCGTTAAGATTGCATACATTGGAGGAGGCTCGAGAGGTTGGGCATGGGGATTGATGAGCGATCTGGCATCCTGCCACGATATGAGTGGAGAGGTACTTCTTTATGATATAGATCACGAAGCAGCTAAAAATAACGAAATCATCGGTAATCTTTTTAACAGCGCACAGGGCGCGAAATCACACTGGTCCTATCACGCAGTACCAACGCTCGACGAGGCCCTTGACGGAGCAGATTTTGTTGTTATATCCATTCTCCCCGCAACCTTTGATGAGATGGAAAGTGACGTACATACACCCGAGAAATATGGCATCTACCAATCGGTTGGTGACACAAGCGGCCCCGGCGGAATCATTCGCGCGCTTCGTCTGCTTCCTATGATAGAGGTGATCGCGAAGGGTATAGAAAATCATTGCCCGAATGCCTGGGTAATCAACTATACCAATCCTATGACTATGACGGTCAAAATGCTCTACAAGGTATTTCCTAATATCAAGGCGTTCGGCTGCTGTCACGAGGTGTTTGGCACGCAACATCTGTTGGCAAGCATGCTCGAAGATATGTGCGGAATCACAGGTGTTCCGCGCGAGGAGATAAAAGTCGGTGTTACAGGAATAAATCACTTTACATGGCTGACCTCGGCGCAGTACAAGAATATTGATCTTTTCCCTATATACAAGGATTTTGCGGACAAGTACTACGAGACCGGATATGTCAAGAATAAGGATGCTAACTGGATGAACAACAGTTTTGATTGCTCTCATCGTGTGAAGTTTGATCTGTTCCGCAGATTCGGGCTGATTGCTGCAGCCGGAGATCGCCATCTTGCTGAATTCTGTGAGGGCAAATGGTATCTGTCCTCTCCTGAGGCAGTCAAGTCCTGGGGGTTTGGACTTACTTCCGTATCCTGGAGAAAGAAAGATCTCCAGGAACGTCTTGCAAAAAGCCGTGAAAGACTCGCCGGACATGACATAGTGATCGCCAAAACAGGTGAGGACGGTGTCAATCAGATGCGCTCCATTCTCGGCCTTGACACAATGGTGACAAACGTCAATCTTCCTAATATGGGACAGATCCCCAACCTCCCCATTGGTGCGGTAGTTGAGACGAATGCATATTTCTGCGCTGATTCGGTAAAGCCTGTCTTCACAGGTGAGCTTCCGATGAATATCTATCCCCTCATCTCTCGCATAGTCGCATCTCAAGAGCTTGTTGTCGAGGCAGCTATCCACCGTGATCTGGACAAAGCGTTCTCAGCCTTTGCAAATGATCCGCTTGTCTGCTTGGATCTTGAGAATGCACGGCATCTGTTTGATGAAATGGTTGCCAATACGGGAAAATACCTCGATATGTACAACATCTAAGGAGTAACGCTATGTTTGAAAAGATAACGCCGGAGGCAGCAGGAATTTCATCCTCGGAAATAAAAAGATACATAGACTATCTAAACGATAATTCCTATTCCATACACTCGCTCTTGATGCTTCGTGATGGCAACCTGTTTACAGAAGCGTACTGGAAACCTTTTAACAAGGATTTCTGCCACAGACAGTACTCGCAAACCAAAAGCTTTGTCGGCATAGCGATAGGTCTGCTCGTCTCGGACGGTGCGCTTTCGTTAGACGATAAAATAGTCGATCTCTTTCCCGAGAAGATAGACGATTATGGCGCAATACCGGAAAGACTCAAGGTTCAAACGGTACGCCAGATGCTGACCATGACAACAGTGGGAGATCATCGATGTTGGTTTGGAGAGACAGACCCCGACAGAACCCACATCTACTTCAGTAACCGCAGGGGTGCAAATGTCGCAGGTGGATTGTGGAAATACGATTCTGGCGGCTCACAGGTGCTCTCAAGTCTGGTAGAAAAGCTCACGGGTATGCCCCTGTTTGACTTCCTCCATAAAAGGCTCTTCTCTCATATGGGTACGTTCAAAACCGCAAGGATACTAAAAACACCGAACGGCGATTCCTGGGGTGACTCGGCTATGCTCTGTACCGCGCGAGATATGGCATCCTTCGCACAGCTGTTGATGAACGGCGGCAGTTGGGATGGCAAGCAGCTCATTGATGAGGCTTATGTAGCAAAGGCTACTTCCAAGCTTGTAGACAACTCCGAGGCAAAGGAGGGACATGTGTTCGGTCACGGATACGGCTATCAGATATGGCGCACAGCTCGCGATGGCTTCGCCTTCGTCGGAATGGGCGGTCAGATCACCTTAGTAATTCCCTCAAAGCGCCTCATATTTGTCATTAACGCGGATACTCAAGGCAATGACTCGGCATACGATATCATAGTCAATGGATTCTTCTCATTTATAGTGGACAGAATATCCGACTCTCCCCTGCCCGATGCCCCCAGCGAATATGAGGTGCTTGAGAACACAATAAGTGGACTTGAGCTGTTTGCGCTCAAGGGAATGGATATCAACTGCCCACTTAGAGAGCGCATCCATAATGTGACATACATCTGTGAGCCAAACAGACTGGGAATAACGGATCTCTCGTTCGTCTTTGATGGTGATCGTGGTGAGTTTAGATATACCAATCAGCAGGGCGCAAAGATCCTTCCCTTCGGCATCAATAAAAACGTGTTTGTAAAATTCCCTGAGCTTGGATACTCCGACGAAGTGGGGCGAGAGGTCACAACGAACGGACACACCTACTCCTCTGCGGTATCACTGCGCTTTACCGAGGCTGGGAAACTGCAAATAAAGGTACAAATCATAGACAAATACTTTGGCAATTTCCTTGCTACCTTTGCTTTTGTAGGTAATGAGATTTCCTGCGATTTTATTGCAACTGCGGAAAACTTCCTGCAGAAGTACAGTGGATCCTTTGTGGCAAAAAGAATGTAAATACAAATTATTTAGGAGATATTATGAGATTAACAAACGCACCTGTTTCTGAACGCATAATCCAGTTCGGTGAGGGCGGGTTCCTACGGGGATTTGCGGATTGGATGATACAGAAAATGACCGACGCCGGTATTTTTGAAGGCAAGGTCGTTGTGGTTCAACCTATCGAAAACGGAACGTGTGACCTTCTCACGGCGCAGAACTGCAAATATACACATATTTTAAGAGGCGATGAGGGAGTAGAAACCTCGGTCATTGACGTAATCTCTCGCTGCGTAAAGCCTTATGACGACTTCGAGTCATATCTCGCCTTGGCAGATATCCCGTCAATGAGATTTATCATATCAAATACTACCGAATCGGGTATCGTCTTTAATGACACAGATACACCAAAGCGCGCACCCTATATATCCTTCCCCGCAAAGCTGACTCTGCTTTTAAAGAGAAGATATGACAGGGGATTGGGCGGTTTTATACTCCTACCCTGTGAGCTTATCGACAGAAACGGAGACAACCTTAAAAAGTGCGTGCTTCAATATGCCCACCTTTGGAGCTATCCCGAAGACTTCAAGGAGTGGATCGAAAAGGAAAATGTGTTCTGCAACACACTTGTAGACCGTATCAACACGGGATATCCCAAAGACGAGGTAATCGAACTCGGGTACGAGGATAAGATGATAAACACCTCGGAATTCTTTCATCTTTGGGTCATAGAAACCGACTTTGACCTTGAGCGCGAGCTCCCCTTTTCCCGTGCAGGGCTGAACGTTATTATAACCAAGGATAAGCTCGAGGATTATCGCACAAGAAAGGTGCGTATACTCAACGGCGCTCATACATCCTTAACTCCGTACGCGTTGCTATCGGGTTTTGATACAGTGAAGTCCTGCATGGATAACAAAGTGATGCGCGAACATATAAGAAAGTGCGTTTTTGACGAGATAATACCCACATTAGACCTGCCCCGTGAGGAATTATGGGAGTATGCAGAGCAGGTTTTCGTGCGTTTTTCAAATCCGTATATAAAGCACCACCTCTCATCGATAGCCCTGAACTCGGTTGATAAATTTAAAGTCAGAGTGCTCCCGTCTATACTCGAGTATAGGCGTAGATTCAATACTCTGCCGGGGACTCTGATCTTCGCCTTTGCAAAGCTAATCGACCTTTACCGCACAGATATGACAAACGATACGGCAGAGGTGACAGATTTTATGAAAACCGCATCCGTCAGGGATATACTCGGCAGAATCGACTATTGGGGAGAGGACCTCTCGTTTATGCACGCCGAGGTGATGAAATATGTTACTGAATAAGCTTGATAACGTTCGTGTTGATCTCTCTAACGGACACAAATACGCGATAACCGATATTTTAAAAGGTGAGTACATAATCAAATACGGAAACCCCATAGGTCATGCGGTCAAGGATATCAAAAAAGGCGATCACGTACACACTCACAATATGAAAACCAACCTTTCGGGGATCATCGAATACACTTACACTCCCGTTGCTCATAATGAAAAAAAGATCTCCGACGTTCCAACCTTTATGGGCTACGTCAGAGATGATGGCGAAGTGGGAATCAGAAATGACATATTCATTGTTAATACCGTCGGCTGTGTAAATAAAACTGCCGAGAAACTTGCATCAATAACGGGAGCGATCGCCTTTCCCCACCCATTCGGCTGTTCTCAGCTCGGTGACGATCAGAAAACAACACAGCTTATCCTTCGCGGAATCGTCAACCATCCAAACGCGGCAGGCGTGCTTGTACTTGGCCTCGGGTGCGAAAACAATAACATAGAGGTATTCAAGAGGGTCCTTGGCGACTATAACGAAAAGCGAGTAAAATTTCTTAACTGTCAGGATGTCGAAGACGATATCAAAGAGGGTATCCAACTGATAGACGAGTTAAAAAAATATGCTGAAAAATTCACACGCACCCCTATACCTGTATCAAAATTACGCATAGGTCTTAAGTGCGGTGGCAGCGACGGATACAGCGGCATCACTGCTAATCCCTTGGTTGGAAGAGTATCGGACAAGCTCATCGCTATGGGGGCGAGCACCGTCCTGACCGAGATTCCCGAAGCCTTTGGAGCGGAGCATCTATTGATGGCAAGAGCCGCGAATAAGGACATCTTTGAGCGCATTGTTCGCATTATAAACGGCTTCAAGGAATACTACAACCGGCACGGACAGGTGATCTATGAAAATCCGTCTCCCGGCAACAAGGCCGGCGGAATAACCACTCTTGAGGAGAAGTCACTCGGATGTGTCACAAAGGCAGGCTGCTCCCCCGTTGTTGACGTGCTAAGCTACGGAGATACGGTAACGCAAGCGGGTCTTTCCCTGCTCGACGGACCGGGAAACGATATAGTTGCCATAACAAATCTCTTTTCTGCGGGTGTGCATATGATACTTTTTACCACCGGCAGAGGTACTCCCGTCGGAAGCGGTGTGCCTACGGTGAAGATATCCACAAACAGTAAGCTTGCTAAGAGCAAAGCCGCTTGGATAGATTTTGACGCAAGTCCGATTCTCGACGGTAACGATCTTACAAACGATCTTTTTGCGTACATCCTCCGTGTAGCAGAGGGTGAAATGACAAAGAACGAGATCTTCGGATATAAGGAAATATCCATATTTAAGGACGGTGTTACACTATAAGCAGGACGTTGGAGGTCTTTGGGAAAACACCTTTCCCGGTATCGTCAGCAAACAGTGTGACAAGAGCAAGCATTACAAACAGCGCCAAGCCTTCTTGACGATGGAGCTTGGAGGCGTATTTTGCGTGAAGATGGAACAACAACCTTTGAAGGTTGGGGAAAAGATACCAAATGGAATACCTCCCTTTTCCATATGACAATGTCTTACGCCGCAACCTTTATGGCAGATATTGATTTGAACAAGTTATTTGGCGGTATCTAAATCGGTGCAACGTGCCAAAAATCCTCATTCGTAAGAATGAGGATTTTACTTTTTCACTTTTCACTTTTCACTAAATCCGTCCGAGAAGGTTTTGGAGAGTAATAAGTAAACAGGGATGCAGAAATAAACAACAGAACGGACACCTTGTACGGGTGTCCGTTCTGTTTATTGCTCTTCGTTTTGCTTTTTGAGGCGCGCCTTTGCCTCTTCGACGGTCTCACCGTCGCGGGTCAGATATTGATCGACGAACTTGTCTTCAAGCTTGGTGTAGCCCTTGACAACGCCCTGCTCGATCTTCTTGTAGCCGTCGACGACGCCTTGCTCGATCTTTTTATAGCCGTCGACAACGCCCTCGGCGATCTTCTCGCCCGTTTTTGCAATACGCGATTTTGCCATAGTGATCTTCCTCCCTCCAATCAGATTGATGCCGAGCAGCAGCACAACGACACACACGCCGCTGCCGGTCAAGATATTAAACAGCTGTACCTCCTGCGCACTCATCCCCTCAAACGTCACCAGCATCGACCGCTGCAGCGAAACCACCGACACCAGCGCATCCGCAAAGGAGATGCTGCGCAGAGTTTTGAACGCGGGTGACGGGTAGCGTCTCGCCTGCACCAAATGAACGATGGCGAGCGTTGCCTTGGTAAAGGTATAGAGCGCAATGGTGATCATCACGATCTCGTGATGCTTCACTCCGCGGTCGGTCACCGCCGCAAGGATTACCGTCCCCGCAAAGCACACCGCCAACAGCACGAGCATCACACCCGTAAAACGGCGGGCGAATTGTTCGGTCGCCGTGTCGCCGTCGCTGCGGCGTTTGATCTGCAGGACAGCGAAACGCATCACGCTGAGCAGAATATAATACGCCCCCAACGTGACAAACCACCACGAGTGGGTTGACAATCCGAGTGCCGCGTGCACCACCCCAACGGCAAGGTTTGCACAAAAGCTCGCCGTCGTGGTCTTAGCAAGCCGATCGCGGGTCATCGGATGCCCTTAACGATCGGGATGAGCGAGAGCAGCGCTACGATGCCGACAAGCCCAATGAGCGTGCCGACAACGATGTTCTCCCACACCATACAAAAGCACATCCCGACGCCGAGCAGCAGCGCTCCAATCGCCCCGAACAGCACCGTCAAAACGGTCTTCTTGTTGCATTTGAGCGGCCCCTTGTTCTCCATCTTACGCCACACGAACACCGTGACCAGACCGAGTACCAGCCCGACTGCGCCGAAAATGACGCCCTCGGTGAACGCATGCCACTCGGGCAACAGCGCCATACACATCCCGAGCGCGAACAGCACGCCGCTCACCGTGCCAAGGATCATCGCAACAAAACTACTCTTCTTCATAAAACATTCTCCTTTCATTAAAACAACAGTTGTGTTTTTATTGCATTTATAGTATACTGTCTTTGCACGCACAAAACAACCGTCAATTTCCAAACAACTGTTGAGATAATGGAGGAGCTATGAACGTAAAGAACAACAAACGCCGCCGCGAATCGGTGGAGAAGATCGAAAAAGCCTTTGTCGAGCTATTGCAAACAAAGGAGCTCGGCAAGATCTCGGTGTCGGAGATCTGTACGATGACCGAGCTTAACCGCACCACCTTTTATTCCAACTATATTGACATCTACGACCTTGCGGACAAGGTGCGAAACAAGCTCGAGGGCGAATTCTCTTCGCTGTTTGCCGACTACGATTATATGAACGGGCGCGACGGTGTATTCAAGATGTTCACGCATATTAAAGAAAATCAACTGTTCTATAAAACCTATTTCAAGCTATGTTATGATGAGAAGCATCTCATCAGCATCTACGATCCCCACCGCGCCGAAAAGGAATTCGGCACGCATAACGTCAAATACCACATCGAGTTTTTTCGCAATGGCTTTAACGCGGTCATTAAGCTGTGGCTGGCGGGCGGCTGTGTGGAGTCCCCCGAGGAAATGGCAAACGTCATCAAGCAGGAATACCGCGGGCGGTAAGAGGGCATTTCTTCCAATTTTTGTAACAACTTTATAAAAAATTTGTCGAAAATCGCAAGAAATGTTTGAAATATGAAATGATCTGTGGTAGAATGGATTTTAATGAGGTGTCAGGCGTTCCCTAACACCTTATAAGTACGTTTAGGAGGGTATTTATGGAAAAGAAACTGGTCTACGACATCCACGACAAACCCAAGTTCGGTCAAATGCTCATCTTCGCACTGCAGCAGGTGCTGGCGATCCTCGCGGCGACCATCGCCGTGCCGACCATCATCGGCCTGCCCGTTCAGATCCCCGCCGCCATCCTCGGCGCCGGTATCGGCACGCTGGTCTATCAGCTCTTCACCAAGTTTAACAGCCCCGTGTTCCTCGGTAGCTCCTTCGCGTTCCTCGGCTCTCTCAGTGTTGCGCTCGCCTACGGCTACTGCGGCATCATCCTCGGCTCGATCGTCGCCGGCCTCGTCTACGTGGTCATCGCGATTGTTATCCACTTCGTTGGCACCAACTGGGTGGACAAGCTGATGCCTCCCGTTATCATCGGGCCGACGGTCGCACTGATCGGTCTGTCCCTTGCGGGTGCCGCAATGGGCGACATCGTCAAGGCGAACGCCTCGGCAATGTATGGTTCGTATAACCTCGTCGCGCTGTTCTGCGGTCTGGTGGCGTTCCTCATCATCGTCATCTGCTCGACCCAAAAGAAATACACGATGCCCCGTCTGATTCCCTTCATCCTCGGCATCATCGCGGGCTATGCGGTCGCCGCCATCTTCACCGTTATCGGTAAGGCCGCCGGCATTGACTATCTGATGATCGTCAACTTCCAGCCCGTTGTCGACAACTTTATTGCGGCGGACGGCTCCTTCAAGGGCATCACCGCCATCATCGACTACCCGCATTTCGCGTTCCTTGAGGGTCTCAAGGAGCTGACCACCGGCAACATCTCCGCCGAGGTGCTCGCCGCTAACCCCGATGCCACTCTGCTGAATGCCGGCGGTATCGTCGAGGTGGTCATTGCGTTCCTGCCGGTCGCGCTGGTCGTGTTCGCTGAGCACATCGCCGACCACAAGAACCTGTCCTCCATCATCGACCGCGACCTCATCAAGGAGCCCGGTCTCAAGCGCACCCTGCTCGGCGACGGTGTCGGCTCTATGGCCGGTACCATCTTCGGTATCTGCCCCAACACCACCTACGGCGAGTCGGTCGGCTGCGTGGCGATCACCCGCAACGCTTCGGTGGCGACCATCACCACCACCGCCTTTATGTGCATCATCCTGTCCTTCATCAAGCCCATCATGGTCGTTCTGCAGACCATCCCGTCCTGCGTTATGGGCGGTGTCTGCCTGACGCTGTACGGCTTCATCGCTGTCTCGGGTCTTAAGATGTTTAAGGACCTCGATCTCGGGGATAATAAGAACCTGTTCGTCGTCGCGTCGATCCTCATTTCGGGCATCGGCGGTCTGACCATCCAAATCCCCTATATGTTCGCTGACAACGGTGCTGTTGCCGCAACCATCCAGATCACCTCGATCGCCACGGCGCTCATCATCGGCATCATCACCAACGCCATCCTCACCAAGGTGGAGAAGAGCAAGCTGGGCATCGCCCCGAAGGAAGATGAATAATGAAACATTACGATAACGTTACGATTTTTGACCACCCGCTCATTCAGCACAAGATCGCTATCCTGCGGGATGAGAAGACCAGTATGAAAGAGTTCCGCGAGCTTATCGAGGAGATCACCACGCTGATGACCTTCGAGTGTCTTCGCGAGGACGTGCCGACCACCGAGCGCGAGGTCAAGACCCCGCTCGAAACCTGCACCCAGCGCGTCGTCAAGGATAACGCCATCGCCATCGTGCCGATCCTGCGCGCAGGACTGGGTATGGTCAATGGTGTACACGTGCTGTTCCCTTCCGCCAGAGTCGGCCACATCGGTATGTACCGCAACGAGGAGACCCTCGAGCCTTGCGAGTACTACTGCAAGCTGCCCGACGGCATCGAGGATAAGCTCGTGATGGTCGTCGACCCGATGCTCGCCACCGGCGGCAGCGCTTGCGATGCAATTACTCTGCTCAAAAAGCGCGGTTGCAAAAACATCAAGTTTATGGCCGTCATCGGCGCACCCGAGGGTGTCTCACGTGTAGCGGAAGCACATCCTGACGTGCACGTGTTCGTATCGACTCTCGACCGTTGTCTCAATGAGAATGGCTACATTCTTCCCGGCCTCGGCGATGCGGGCGACCGCCTCTTCGGCACGAAATAATTTCGGATAGAAAAAGTCTCCCGATTACTAATCGGGAGACTTTTTTGTCTGCACTTGCCTTACAGCAAAGTTTTCGGTATAATAAAAGCAAGAGTTTATTAATCATAGTATGAGGTGATATGATGGATAATTTCACATTCTGTTCCCCCACCTATTTTGTGTTCGGCAAAGACACCGAGAACGAGGCAGGTGGCTACGTGGGGCGCTACGGCGGCAGCAAGGTGCTTATCCATTATGGCGGCGGCAGCGTTGTGCGTTCGGGGCTGCTCGACCGCGTAAAAGCCTCGCTTGACAGCGAGGGTATTTCCTATGTTCTGCTCGGCGGCGTAATGCCCAATCCGCGCAGC
>CAJGCA010000024.1 GCA_904501705.1 Clostridiaceae bacterium
GGGAAAGCCTGACCCGGGGGTCAAGAGGCCGCGCAACGCTTACCGTTCTAACGAAACAAAGCAGGCAGACCAAACGGTCTGCCTGCTTTGTTTGGTCCGAGTGGCGAGACTTGAACTCACGGCCTCTTGACCCCCAGTGAGACCCTTGCAGGGTCTCTGACGGCCGCGCGCTCATCCCTTGAAACTCTACGGCTTTTTCGCTCTCAACGCGAAAGCACACTTGATTTTTGATTGGTTTGACCTCTTGAAAACTGTCAAGCGGTCTCCTTGATTGTAGATCAATGTTATCCAAAAGTCAAGAGGTGTTATGGCGTGTAAATTGATGCTGTTCATCACCTCACTTTTTAAGGTGGAGCAGGCCCCTTCTGTGCCGACGAGGATAAGTAAAACAAACTTAATATGTGCAAAGGGTGGATTTTGTCGAAAAGATGATGTATAATAGAGACAAGGGAGGTGCAATACATGAAATTCTTAACGAAACCATGGCCTAAAGAGTATGATGGGATTCTATACTTTTTTCAGCGTTTAGAAGAAATGCTGTTTCACTATTCTGAAGATATTGTTCGCGTTCCCATACATAACACTAGAACGCTCATAAAAGAATATCTTGATTCCTGCAATGGCTGTCGTGAAGGGAAAATAAAAGCATATCAATGTGATAAAATACTTGAAGAACTACGGCACTCCCTAAAATGCGACAAGATTCTTAGAACTAATTTCGGCGATACTTTTGTTCAAGACATTGAGCGAAAAATGAGCCAAGACAAAATAGATGTTGTGCAATACTTAAATAACAAACTCCCTCAAAAAACCTATTTTATTTGGTGCGTTGAATATATAAAAGAGCACGCTCTTCACGAGACGCACAAAGATGAAATAGAATTAGGTCTTAAGGCTTGGATTGTGGAATTGATTTCACACGGATATTCTCCTGAATATATCTATACATATTTGCATTCTGATAAGATGGGGAACAACTCCGCTTCTCCTGTAGATGTTTTAAACGGTTTTTTAGGCCATTTTACTTTGAGGAAAAAAACTTTTCGCGTATATTTTGCATTTAACCCCATTTTGATTGAGTACAAAAACTTACTAGAAAAACGATTACATCTAGACTTTTCTGACGATGATTTTGGCCAAGACATCAAAAAGAATCGAAATGATTTTGTTGGCTTTCTTGACATAGAAGCTATTGATCCGTATTTAGCTATTTCCGGCGCTTATCATAAATTAACCGTTTTTATACGATATTATCAAGTTATTAGCAATGGTCGAAGGCAATTGGTGAGAGAAACTGGAAAAGTTGTAATTCCTGATACAATAGACTATCTATATCTTCCTGTTCGTTCTACTCGTTTCCACTCAATCGAAATAAGCTCTCGAATCGACTTGGAAGAACATATAGATTTTACCATCATGCGATGTCAATCGAAATCAAATCCATATACTCAACTAAACAAAATGGTTGACTTGCACAACACTGCGATTGCTCAAAAAGACTTAGACAATGGTTTCTTGAATTTGTGGTCAATTATGGAACTATTTTCTTCGGACATGCAAAATGACCTAACCATTTCTAAAGTTACCTCTGCAGTGATACCTATCTTAAAAAAGGATTATTTTCAAACAGTACTCGGAAATATTGCCCAAGATTTGGAAGAAAATTTAAGCAGAAAAGATTACACCGAGCTCATTGAAGCTCTTGGAGAACCTGAACATGACATTCTTAAGATCGCAAGGTTTGTTTTTTTGCCCGAGTATGAAGATTTGAGAGAACGCTATTTTGAAAAACTAGAAAGATATCCTGTGATTAGAGCAAAAATTCTCCGTTTATATAATATAAAAGATACAAAGACGGAGATCAATAAAATGTCCCAAAAATATGCACAACGTGTGGAATGGCATCTGTATCGCCTATATCGAACTCGTAACGCTATTGTGCATTCTGGAAATAGCCATTCTAGAATTCAATTTCTAGGTGAACATCTGCATATATATGTGGATAATATTTTGAACGAGCTCCTCTACAAATTATCTGTAGAAGAGACGCTAAAAACCATAAGCGATGTCATAGTGGATGCTAAACTTGCGTCCGAAAAAATCTTCCGCACATTTGACGGAAAAGGAGCTGTTTCCGCCTCTGATTTGGAGGTCCTATTTGACGATTATTATTATATTTCCTAATTAACAGTTCCCTTGTCTATAGTTAAAGCGCTAAAAAGGAGGGTCTACGAGCAAAGTGTTTTTGCCCTGATCGCAACTCAAAATAACAAGAAAAAGCTCCAATACAACTCGAATATTTTGAAGAACCTCTAAGACGCCTAAAAGATAAGTGACAAAATTAACGCGAAGGAGTTATCCTTCGCGTTAATTCATTTTATTAAACCTCACGAGCATTTTAGTTGTATTTTGCTTGTATATCTCCCAAAAAACGCTTAACCCCCTCCACAACCTCGAGCGGGCCGAGAATGGTGGCCTTCTTGCGGAAGCCGCACACCCACGCATAGAACTGGTTGCTGACCTCCACATCCACCGACACGGTAAAATGGTTGCTGTCTGTCGGCGTGTAGATGGCATCCGTTGCTCCAAATCGATCTACCGCAGTATCCAAAAGATCATTAGTAAAGCGGATGCGGACGTGCTTCTTCTCGCCGCTGAACATAGAAAACAATCGTTTGGCATAAGAACGAGTGTCTAAACTCTCAAACACCGCTTCGCCATCTCGCGGATCGCTCAACATCCGCACGTCGTTCATACGGTCGATGCGATAATGGACGATCTTTTTGCCATCGTAGGCGATTACATAAAAATCCCCTTCTGAAATCAGAATTTTATAAGGACTTAGAATGTATGGGTTTCCCTTGCGGCGAGGCGTCTGATCCGAGCGGTTCTGAAGGGTGTATTTGAGATATTGAAAACGGATTTTCCTCTTCTCTTGGATGGCCTTGTTGATGATGCGGATGTTCTTCGGCACACGGTCATTCGGGGTTTTGTCTCGGCTAATCCAAGCGGCACCGCTCGCTAGTTCTTTTAACTGGTACTTGCTGCAATAGGCTCCAAGAGCATCGAGCAGGCGCTTCTCCTGCTTCTTCGAAAGATAGCGCGAGGAACGGATGGCCGATGCAATCAATTGCAAGTCGTCCATAGACAACGGACGCTCAGACACACGGTAGCCTACCGGATCTGTTCTGCGATGCTCGATCCGATAGCCAAATGTCTCGCCCTCATCAATCTCCGCGGATTTTCCGCACAAGTCCTGCAGAGCTTTGATGTCGCGTCGAATAGAGTGCTCCTCTGCTTCGATACCATAGTCGCTTAATTCGATGGACAAATCCGTCGCGGTCAGGCCGTGATCTTCATCGGTGTTTCGCAACAGTATTTGCCACGTCATCAGAGCTTTATACCGTTGTCCCGCTCGTCTACCGCCATTCTCTCCGTTTTTCATGTAAACACCCTTTTCTAAAAAACAGATATGGGAAAAGGGCAGCGTACTGCCCTTTTAGAATTAGTCGTCTATTTTTACGATCTCAATGGCGGCATTCAAAAGCATATTGATCAGTTCGTTGCGCGAACGATTAGTCTGTGACGATAGCACGTCTAACCGCTCAATCAGTTCATCTTTCATGCGAACGGATACCACTTTATAGCCATCATCGCCTCGCTGTGTGCCCTTTTTCTTGATTCTGATTTCTCCTGTCATGCTATCACCTCATTCTTTTATTTCCATTTTACCTTGACAAATGTAGTTTTGATATACTATAATCATATAGTGTAGTAATAACTACAAAAATGTAGTTTAAGCGGAGGCGAAATATAGATTATTCACTATGGATGAATAAAGCGATCATGAAAATCGGCAAATTACAAGAGGAGGAGATATTGACTTTAAAAGAATTGTTCTCAGGCATTAAATGAAATAAATTTAAAGATTGCGAAAGGGTGTTTTTGTGAAATATTTAAAAAAGCTCGCAGTAGGGGTTGTATCTGTTGGTCTTGTAGCTCTCTTGGCTGCTATCGGTGCTCCCATTTGGTTATGTACGGTTTTATGTGTGGTTGTAATTCTCGTTGGATATATTATGTGGGAGGATGAAAACGCAAAAACAGGAACATATAATCGACAAACTAAAACATTACATCTTAATTCTCGATGTGCCGCAAGCGAAAATTTGATTGAAATAAAAGAATATAAACATACTAATTTTAAATACAACCCTGCAGAACTTGTATACACAGGTGCCACTGTAGGCGGAATATCCATGGGAGGATTTCATGTCAACGAAGCTCACTATTCCGCCTCTTCTAGTGAAAATACAGGAAGATACGAGCTTCATTATAAAGGAAAAGGGCACTGTCCTATTGAAGCAATATTTTGTCATTTTAATATTGGTAATAATTCTTGTGTAAAAAAATTTAAAACAAGCGATAATATGTTAAAACTGATACATAATGAGCCAACATCAAAAATCAATGCTGCCCAAAAAAAGCTGCTCCTCCAAGCTACTCAAAACAACGACCTTACGCTTATGGCTGGACTTACCAAAGATACTATTGCTGCACAAAAACTAACTAAAAAAGAGTGCGAAAACATCAAGGCTTGGATTGGCGGAAGAAAGTAATTCATAAAAAGGGAGCGGGTAAAACCCGCTCCCTTTAACTATCCAAAAGTCTAATATATCTATATGCCGTGGTGCGGCTGAGTTCGCACACTCTCGCTAGCTCGCTGACGTTCAGGCTTCCCGCCTTGTAGGATGGATAATGCCGCAGGAAGGACGCCGGAATGTCCTCCACCGTTGTTTGCGGCCGTCCGATGCGTGCGCCCTTTGCCTTGGCGTTTGCCATGCCTGAGCGCACTCTCTCGCGGATCATCGCGAGCTCCAACTGGCTGAACACTCCCGCCAATTGGAGAAATGCCTCGCTCATGGGATCCGCATGCCCGCTTCGGCAATCCAACGTGATGCTCCCAACGATCTCCAAACGTAGCTTCTTCTCTCGCACAATGTCGATGATCTGACAAAGCTGCTGTGTGCTTCGCGCCAGTCGTGGAACCTCCAACGTGATGATGGTATCTCCTTGCCGAGCCTGCTCGAACATGAGTGCTTGCTGCGGTTTCACCTTGGCGTCGCCATGCTCGTATTCCAAATAGATTTCCTCGGCACCGGCTGCTTTCAGTTCGCGCACTTGACGGTTGATGTCTTGCTTGGTTTCGTTGGTGCTGCATCGTCCATATCCTCGTTTCATAATTGCTCCTTTCACCGCTCCTCGAAGGTTGCCCTCCGAGGAGCGGGCTTGTTTTTAGCAGGAGATCGAAAACCGTCTGCTGCTCGTCTGTTTGGTGAACGCCTTGTAGAGGTCGCCGTAGAGTTTCTTGAACGCTGTGGTGTCGAAGCGGTTGGAGAGGACAGAGGTCCAACGGATTATATAGGCGCCGACCACCATTTCCTCGGTTTCGCGTTCTAACATTTCTTCCTTGATGCTGTCTCGCAGAGCTTCGGCCTCCGCTTGTGCTTCTGCGATGATGTTCTCCCATTCATTCAGAGCCTCGATTTTGCTGATCAGTTCGTTCTTAGACATTCTTCATTTCTCCTTTTCAATAGTTTTTGTGGTTGTCGTTTGAACTGTCTTTATTATACACGAATATTCGTGCATTGTCTATTGACGTTATGCACGAACTTTGGTGTATGCTTTTGTTTATTTTATACACTTGATTTCGTGTATATTTGTGGTATAATGGTTGTATCATGGGAAAGGAGTATTCAACATGGGATTACAATACAAATTTGATGTGGTTGCCGCACTCAAAGACAAGGGAATCACCTCATACAAAATCAGGAGCGAAAAACTGTTGAGCGAATCGACGCTCCAAAAGCTGAGAAAGGGTGAAGGTGTGTCTTGGGATAACCTCGAGACTCTTTGCGCCCTTTTGGAGTGTCAGCCTGCCGATCTGATCGAGTATGTCTGAGGTGTCCAATAAAACATCTGTTTAACTGAACACATTTGAGCGGGTTTGTAAGCGGCCAAAAGCGGGCCAAAAGGCAGAAAAAGTGTTCAGGAAAGTCGGACTACCCTTTCGCGGACAGCGGGGAGATGGTTTCGGGAAACGCAGTCTCGATCCCGTGTTTGCGGTTTTGGTGTGGCCCGACAAAATCCCCACAGCATTTTACGCCCGAACGACGGAAGCTGCGTCCGGCAGCGATAGAATAAAACAAGAAAACGACGACCTCTCCATTTGCGGAGCGGTCGCCGTTTTACTTAAAATCCTTGAATATCTCGTCCAAAGCCTAATCAATAGTGGCTTTCAGACTCTTGCGGATCACGTCATACATCATCTGTTCAATGAAACTCTGTTGCCTCTTCTTTTTCTTGCGTTCTTGCTGTTTGCTCATTGTGTTCTCACACTGCTTTTTATATCAACAGTATATTCGCCATCTTCAGCGAGATAATCCTATTTCTATTCCACATAGTTTTCCTGCGCCGACTTACCGTTCAGCTGAAACCAAAATCGGTCGGGGCACTTGCCCGTCTATCGGGCGAGGGTAGTTATTTCGTCAAGCATTGAATTGCCTCCTTTTAATCGTTAGTCTTCATCAGTATATAAAATCCGAGCATTTCCGATTAACTGACCTTGCCCCTATATTCCGAGCCGTCAGATGATCGCGCCCGATTCGATTTTTCCAAAAAATTATGCTATAATTATGATAATGAAAGGAACAAAGTCCTTTCGAAATTTAAGTGAAAAAGGAGAAATGCACTATGCCATATAGCGTGCCTAACTAGAGAATTATCAAAATCAATCGAGAGAAAGCTGAGCGGGACTTTCTCGGTATCAAAAACGAAAATTGGATGGCCGCTTCCCGTGACCTTGGCGCACATGCACTGCGGCTGTATCTGTATTTGGCAGCCAATGCGAACGGCTACACGTTTGCTTTATCCCCTGCGGCGATCCAAGAGGCCATAGGGATGCCTCGTTCGACCTACCACGACCAATTCCACGTCCTTGTCAGCAAAGGCTATCTCGTTCAGACCGGAGGAAACACCTTTGCTTTCTATGAAATGCCGCATCCGAGTGCCGCTCAACACCATTCGAATGTGATGTCGGGGGCCGGACAAAATTTTGGAGAATGTCCGATCACCGACTTCTCGCACACGGATAGCGAACAAAATTGTACGCCCTCGACCACAGAAATAAATAATATAAAGATTTTGACAGATAAGTTGGGGATAAATAATTGTGATGAAGATCCGAACAAAATTCCCGTTTCGACCGTTAGAGAAATCCGTATCCCTTCCCCATCTGCGATGGATAAGCCAAAAGAGAAGAAGAAACCCTTTGAAGATTTCGAGTTTTAATATGTAGAGGAGCGAGCCACGGCTACGCTCCTTTTCCTTTGCTCTTTTGGAGCAGGAAGATCAGGCGGCCTCTTTTGAAGCGGTAGGAATCTCCACCACGGTGGTGGTCTGCTCCACAAAAAAGCGGACCTGACGATAGTTGGGGAACTGCCCAATAAACCATTTTCGCACGTGCGCATAGCGGCTCGTTTGAGGAGCAGCTTCGGTTCTTGCAATCCAGTAGGCAGCCATCAGTTCATCGGCGTTGTCTTGCTCGGAAATGTAGATTTCCATATTTTTATAGGTTAAGTTCTTGTCGTGATGGCAAGTCTTATTCTGACGGCCCGCCACCTCCACGACCTCCATATCAGGAAACTCGCGCAAGACAGTCTTCATTAGCTTATATTCGGGCGTGCCATACTCGGATGCGGCTTTGGCAAATTTATAATTCACGGTCATCGTATGAGAGCCAAAGTCAATCTTGTAGCCACGAACACCGACAAACGCATTCGTCTTTTCAGACATAATTACACCTCTTCTCTGTTACGCAGCTTCATTGTCTGCAGTTTCTGCGGTGCACTCAACCAAACTTACCACATCCATTTGCTTCTTTTGGAACAACTCCGCTTCCGTATAGTTTGGGAACATCTCTTTGAACCAGTTGACAACATACAGATGCCGGTTGCGCTGAACTGCAGATTCTTTCTTGACACGCTTGAACTCTGCCAACAGAATTTCGGCATTGGGCTTGTCCGCGATATACGCTTCCATATTAGCATAGGTCAGATTATAGTTGTTAGAAGAGCTGGTTTTGCGAACAGAGATTTCAACGGTCGGGTTTTCTGCGCGGAATTCAGACAGCATCTTGTACTCGCGACTGCCGTATACGCGAGCCTTCTTCATAAACGCAGTGGAGACGTAAGCCTTGGAGAAATCGCTACTCATAATAATGGTGTTAGTTTTCATGGTAAATCTTTTCCTTTCAAAATAAATGTTTTTAATGATTTTTCGTAAGGATCCGTCGTACGCCCTTCACCTTACGAGCACATTATACCAAGCCGCAAATCGCGCAAGTGAACAAAACTGTTCTCTTGCTAAAAATTGATAAAAAAGAGAAAGATGAGTTTTTCAACCCACCTTTTTCATGTAACAATCGTTCTCGGAAGATCACGGAGCGGGCCAATCACCGCCTGTGATCCATTCGGATGCGCGTCTCTTTTTGCCGCATTTGCGCCAGCGGCGAGAAGTTGTCGTAATTCTTCACGATGTCCGCATTAAACACCGCACAATAATGTCGGGTCATATCCAGCGTGCTGTGGCCGAGAATCTTCTGAAGAGTGAAAGCATCCCCGCCGCAATCT
Organism: Clostridiaceae bacterium; assembly: GCA_904501705.1. GTDB lineage: Bacteria > Bacillota > Clostridia > Oscillospirales > Acutalibacteraceae > UBA5905. The sequence continues at coordinate 8,688 of CAJGCA010000024.1, forward strand.
ATCAGATACTTGCGGGCGAAAGTATGCCGAAACAAATGAATGCTTGTCTTTTGGACGCCGCGGCTTCGATTGTAGCGGACGATACCTTTGCGTAGCGCGTTCTCGGTGAGCGGCTCGCCCGTGTCCGAGCAAAACAACGTATCAGCATCCACACCGCCGCGAAACCGCAAATATTCGCGCAATATCCGCACCATATCACTACACAACGGAATCACTTGTGCCTTGTGGTTTTTGGTGTGCCGATAATGAACCATTCCGTTGTCCAAATCCACATCACGAATCTGAATAGCTCGCACGGTCGCCGCACGGCTGCCGCTGTTGAGCAGGAAATTGATAATCACCCAATCCCGATATTCGCAAAAACTGCATTTGCGAGTGTCGGGCTTTTTTAATAGTTTCTCTAACTCTTGGTCGGTGTAAGTTTCCTTCACCGTTTCCTCACCGCGGTAGATGGGGATGGTGAGCATCGTGATCCCTTCTACGTTGCACCACGACAAAAAGGATTTTAACATGCGTGTATAACTGTTGATGCTGTTGGCGGACAATTCTGCATCCCGCATGCTCGTGATCATACGGTCTAAGTCTGATTTACACAGATTAACAATGGTTTGCTTTACATCAAGATGTCTTGACACCGCTTTGAAATGACAGACATAACTTTGTATTGTTTTATCCCTCAATCCTTTTGCTCTCTTGGCATGGATAAATTCTTCAAAGGTGTCCTCGATGGTGTTGCCGTTTTGTAGTGTGATGATTGACATAATTTTAGGCCTCCTGATTGATGATAGTAGGTACCAAAAATCAAGCGGCCATGTTTGAGCGGGTAAAAAATAAAAACCCCTTGAAACCACAAGAGTTTCAAGGGATTGGTCCGAGTGGCGAGACTTGAACTCACGGCCTCTTGACCCCCAGTCAAGCGCGCTACCAACTGCGCCACACCCGGATTTTTCACAGTTTTTCTCAACTGCGAGTGGTATTATAGCATACCCCCCGACAAAATGCAAGAGGAATTTTACTTTCTTTTGAATTTTTCTTGCGAAACAGGCTTCTGCGTGGTATACTATCTTGGTTATTGTACTAATTCAACGATAAAGGAAGCGCAATTTATGGGAACCAGAGAAAATTTACGCAACGTTGCCATCATCGCCCACGTTGACCACGGCAAGACAACGCTGGTGGATCAGCTGCTGCGGCAGAGCGGCATCTTCCGCGCCAACGAGCAGGTCGCCGAGCGTGTGATGGATTCCAACGACCTCGAGCGTGAGCGCGGCATCACCATCCTGTCCAAAAACACCGCCGTGATGTACGGCGACACCAAGATCAACATCGTCGACACCCCCGGCCACGCCGACTTCGGCGGCGAGGTGGAACGCATCCTGCTGATGGTGGACGGCGTGCTGCTGCTCGTCGACGCGTTCGAGGGCTGTATGCCGCAGACCCGCTTCGTGCTCAAAAAGGCGCTCGGCCTCGGCAAGCGTCCCGTCGTTGTCATCAACAAGATCGACCGCGACGGTGCACGCCCCTACGAGGTTATCGACGAGCTGCTCGACCTCTTCATCGAGCTCGACGCCGACGAGGATCAGCTCGACTTCCCCGTCATCTTCGCCTCGGGTCGCGACGGCTACGCCTCGCTCGATCCCGATGCGCGCGAGGGAGATATGCGCCCCTTGTTCGAGGCGATCCTCGAGCACGTGCCCGCACCGCAGGGCGATCCCGACGGCCCCTTGCAGATCCTCTTCTCCAACATCGACTACGACGACTACACGGGACGCATCGGCGTCGGCCGCGTCGAGCGCGGCCGTGTGCGCACGGGGCAGACCATCACGTTGTGCAAGCGGGACGGCACCACCCAAAACGCCCGCATCGGTAAGCTGTATCAGTTTGAGGGACTGCGTCGCGCGGAATGCGAGACTGCAAGCCTCGGCGACCTCGTCTCGGTCACCGGCATCCCCGACCTCAACATCGGTGAGACCGCCTGCGACCCCGAGCACGTCGAGGCACTCCCCTTCGTCCACATCGACGAGCCGACCATCTCGATGATCTTTATGGTCAACAACAGCCCCTTCGCGGGTCGCGAGGGTAAATACGTCACCTCCCGCAACATCCGCGACCGTCTCTTTAAAGAGATCGAGACCAACGTCAGTATGCGGGTCGAGGAAACCGACACCACCGACGCATTCAAGGTGTCGGGGCGCGGCGAGCTGAGCCTCTCCATCCTCATCGAGACGATGCGGCGGCAGGGCTTCGAGTTCGCGGTCAGCCGTCCGCAGGTCATCCTCAAAACAGGCCCGAACGGCGAGACCCTCGAGCCGATGGAGCTCTTAGTCATCGAGGTGCCCGAGCAGTATGTCGGCGTAGTTATGGAGCGACTCGGCTCGCGCAAGGCGGAAATCGTCAATATGGGTACGCGGGACACCGGCATCAGCCACCTCGAGTTCCGCATCCCCTCCCGAGGGCTGATGGGCTATCGCCAACAGTTCCTCACCGACACCAACGGCAACGGCATTATGAATAGCCTATTCGACGGCTATGAGCCCTACAAGGGCGAGATCCCCCAGCGCGTGCAGGGCTCGCTGGTCGTGCACGAAACGGGCGAAACCTGCGCCTACGGTCTGTGGGGCGCGCAGGACCGCGGCGCCCTGTTTGTCGGCCCCGGCATTCCCGTCTACGAGGGTATGATTGTCGGTCAATCCCCTCGCGACGAGGATATCGTGGTCAACGTCTGTAAGAAAAAACACGTGACCAACACCCGTGCGTCGGGCTCCGATGAGGCGCTGCGTCTCGTGCCGCCGACCATCCTCAGCCTCGAGCAGTCGCTCGAATTCATCAACGACGACGAGCTCGTCGAGGTCACCCCCGAATCCATCCGCCTTCGCAAGCGCATCCTCTCGAAAGAGCTCCGCCTCAAGGCGGAATCCCGCAAAAAGCAGAAATGATCCCGCTCACTGCGTAATAAAACAGTCCGCCCGCACAGCAGCAATGCCGTGCGGGCGGTTTCCTTTTTATAATTCGCGGAAAAACTCCAGCTGTTCGCCGTCGGGGCCCTTGACGAACGCGACGTTGATGGTCACGCCCGCAGGGGTGGATGCCAGCGGAACGACCTTCGGCATTATGTGCGGCTCAAAGCCCGCCGCGAGTGCTCGCTCAAACGCCGCATCGACGTCGTCAACGCGCAACGCAAAATGCTGCCACTTGCCGTTTTCCGAAAATTCGTCCGAGCCGTTTGCGAACAGTTCAATACGCCCGCCGTCGCCGATGTCCAGCATCACAATCAGCCGTTCGCCCTCGCCCCAGCGCACCACCTCGGTCATGCCGAGCGCGCGGTACATTGCGAGGCTTTTTTCAATATCCTTGCATTTTAGCGCAATATGATGAAATCCCATTGTCATAACGCCATCTCCTTTTTCCTTATCATAGCATAAAAGCGGCAGATTGTATATTGTTTTTTTGCTCCATTGCGTGTATACTATTAAAAAATGAATATTGCGCGGGCTTTCTCACAAAATATACCGACGGTGGAATCCCACTGAATTACCAAAAACGGAGGAGTTTTGTATGAGAAAGCCGAAATTCCGCGCCGCCGCGCTGTTGGCGACGACCGCGGCACTGTTGACGCTGTTGCTGTCCGCCTGCGGGCGCAAGGACGAGCAGGTCCTGGTTCGTTACCTCAACTTTAAGCCCGAGATCGCCGACAAATATCAGGAGCTGGCGGACGCCTACGAACAGGAAACGGGGGTCAAGGTGGTGGTCGACACCGCCGCCAACAACACCTACGAGCAGACGCTCATGGCGAAGATGGCGACCGCCGAGGCACCCACGCTGTTCCAAATCAACGGCCCGCGCGGGTACACGAACTGGCAGGACTACTGCGCCGACCTCTCGAACACCGAATTGTATAAGCACCTGACCGACAAATCTCTCGCCGTCACCGACGGGAATAAGGTCGTCGGCATCCCCTACGTCGTCGAGGGCTACGGCATCATCTACAACAAAGCCATCACCGATAAGTATTTTGCGCTCACCGACCGCGCGACAACCTACAAGTCAATGGACGAGATCAATTCCTTTGCGAAACTCAAGGCCCTCGTCGAGGATATGCAAAAGCGCGCCGCCGACCTCGGTATTAAGGGCGTGTTCGCCTCCACCTCGCTCAAAACGGGCGAGGATTGGCGTTGGCAGACCCACCTTGCCAACATCCCCATCACCCACGAGTTTACGGCAAAGAAGGTCGATCTGACCTCCGATGCGACAAACGAAATCGAGTTCCGGTATCATAACGAGTTTAAGAATATTTTTGACCTCTATATCAACAACTCCGTCACCGACAAGAAGCTGCTCGGCACCAAAACGGTGTCCGACTCGATGGCGGAATTCGCCCTCGAGCAATGCGCGATGGTACAGAACGGCAACTGGGCGTGGAGCCAGATCGCGGGCGTGTCGGGCAACAAGGTCAAAGCCGAAAATGTGAAGTACCTGCCCATCTACACGGGCGTCGAGGGCGAGGAAAACCACGGCCTTGCCGTCGGCACCGAGAACTTCTACGCCATCAACGCGAATGCCTCCGAAGAAGAGCAAAAGGCCGCGGCAGACTTCATCTACTGGATGTATTCCAGCGACAAGGGCAAGAAGTACGTCACCGAGGAGTTCGGCTTCATCGCGCCGTTTGACACCTTTAAGGACGACGAGCGTCCTACCGACCCACTCGCGCAGGAGATCATCCGCTGGATGGAAAAGGACGGCGTCAAGACCATCCCGTGGAATTTCACGCTGTTCCCCTCCGCGCAGTTCAAGGAGTCCTTCGGCTCTTCTCTGCTCAAATATGCCCAAGGAAATAAAGACTGGTCCTCCGTCACCGCGGATATGGTCGCTGACTGGAAAAAGGAAAGCGCCGCCGCATCCTGACCCGCGGTGAAAGGACGGCCTAAGCTATGAATCATCAACTCAAACGACAATTCGCCGCCTTTGTGCTGCCGACGCTGTTGGCGTTCACCGTGGCGTTTATCATTCCTTTTGTCATGGGCGTGTGGCTGTCCTTCACCAAATTTACGACCGTCACCAACGCCAAATGGGTAGGGCCGGAAAACTATATCCGTGCCTTCACCGCCGACAACGATTTTCTGCGCGCGCTCGGATTTACGGCGCTGTTCACCGCCGTCACCATCGTGACGGTAAACGTGCTGGCGTTCCTGCTCGCGCTGCTGCTCACCCGCGGGCTAAAGGGCACCAACCTCTTTCGCTCGGTGTTCTTTATGCCGAACCTCATCGGCGGCATTGTGCTCGGCTATATCTGGAACCTGCTCATCAACGGCGTGCTCAGCCTGTGGGGAGTGGACATCACCTACGCCGCCAAGTACGGTTTCTGGGGGCTGGTGCTGCTCACCAACTGGCAGCTCATCGGCTATATGATGGTCATCTATATCGCAGGGCTGCAAAACATCCCGCCTGCGCTAACCGAGGCAGCCTCCATCGACGGTGCCTCGCCGTCGATGGTTCTCTTCAAGATTAAGCTACCGATGGTGATGCCGTCGGTAACGATCTGCACATTCCTGACGCTGACCAACGCCTTTAAGATGTTCGACCAAAACCTCGCGCTGACCGCGGGCGCACCCGAAAAGCAGACCGAGATGCTGGCGCTCAACATCTACCAGACCTTCTACGGCCGCGTCGGCTGGCAGGGCGTCGGGCAAGCGAAGGCGGTTGTGTTCTTCCTCCTCGTGGCGCTGATCGCCTTCGTGCAGCTGCGCGCCACCCGCAGTAAGGAGGTGGAGGCATGACCGTCCGTCGCACCCGCACAGTTGACCGCCTGCTCACCGCCCTACTGGCGGTGGTCGGGGCACTCTTCCTCGTGCCCGTGTTCCTCGTACTGCTTAATTCGTTTAAATCCCGCCTGTATATTTCGGGCGAGCCCTTCGCATTTCCCAACGCCGACACCTTCGTGGGGCTGGAAAACTATATCCGCGGGCTGACCTCGGCGGGCTTTTTCGCCGCGTTCGGGCGCTCGGTGTTCATCACCGTCGCCGCGGTGGCGCTCATCGTGCTGTGCACCTCGATGACCGCGTGGTATCTCGTGCGGGTCAAAAATCGACTGACGAAACTGCTCTATTACCTCTTTGTATTCAGCATGATCGTGCCGTTTCAGATGGTGATGTTCACGATGACCTACGTCGTCGGGCGGATCGGGTTTAACAACGTCGTCGGCATCGTGCCCGTCTACCTCGGCTTCGGCGCGGGATTGTCGGTGTTTATGCTCAGCGGGTTTATCAAATCCATCCCGCTCGACATCGAGGAAGCCGCCACCATCGACGGCTGCACCCCGTGGCAGTGCTTTGTTCACGTGGTGTTTCCCGTGCTGCGCCCGACCGCCGTCACCGTCGCCATCCTCAACGCGATGTGGATATGGAACGACTATCTCTTACCCTATCTTATCCTCGGCACGCGGCAAAAGACCATCCCCGTCGCAATCCAGATCTCGATGCAGGGCGCGTACGGTGCGACCGACTACGGCGGCCTGATGGCGATGCTGGTGCTCGCCATCATCCCCATCATCGCGTTCTATCTCGTCGGACAGAAATATATCATCGAGGGTGTCATCGCAGGCGCCGTCAAGGGCTAACCGATTGGTTGCTCTTACCCTTATCCCGCGACACCCCCAATCTCACAGCAAAGGAACGGATCACTATGAACGGCAAACGCACAAGCGGCATCCTGCTGCACATTAGCTCCTTGCCCGGCGCTTACGGCATCGGCACGTTGGGTGAAGAAGCCTACCGCTTCGTCGACTTTCTGCGGCGGGCGGGACAGACCTACTGGCAGATCCTGCCCGTCTGTCCCGTCGGCAAGGGTAATTCCCCCTACCAAAGCTTTTCAAGCTTTGCGGGCAACGCCGCCTTTATCGACCCTGCGGGGCTGCACCGTCTCGGTTACCTAACCGAGGACGAGCTGTTCGCGGCCAAGGTCAGCGGCGATCCCACCAAGGTGGACTTCGCCGCGGTGGGAAAAGCGCGTGCACGGCTGTTCGCAACCGTTTATCCTCGCTTTATTGCCGCGCCGCCGAGCGATTTCGAGGACTTCTGCCGAGAACACGCCGACTGGCTGGACGACTACGCGCTGTTCATGGCGATCCGCGAGCATAAGGGCGACCTGCCACTGCAAAACTGGGAAACCGACATCCGCGCGCATCGCCCGAAAACGGTGGCGATGTGGCGGGTCAAGTGCGCCGAGCGCGTGCGGTATCATCAGATGCTGCAGTATCTCTTCTACCGCCAGTGGACAGCACTCAAGGACTATGCGAACCACAGCGGCGTGCGCATCATCGGCGACCTGCCGATCTACGTCTCCGCCGACAGCGCGGACGTGTGGGCGGACGCGCATCTCTTCGAGTTGGACGCCGACGGGCAGCCCTCGCTGGTCGCGGGATGCCCGCCCGACGCGTTCTGTGAGGACGGCCAGCTCTGGGGCAATCCTGTCTACGACTGGCGCGCGATGCACCTTGGCGGCTATCGCTGGTGGCTGCGTCGCCTCGCGGCGGGCGCGCGGCTGTATGACGTCATCCGCATCGACCATTTCCGGGGGTTTGAATCCTACTACACCATCCCCGCCGACGCCGAGACCGCCCGCGACGGCGAGTGGAAAAAAGGACCCGGGATGAGGCTGTGGCGTGCGGTCGAAAAGCACCTCGGGCATATCCCGATCATCGCCGAGGATCTTGGCTTTCTCACCCCCGCGGTGCACAAGCTGGTGAAAGACAGCGGTTTCCCCGGGATGAAGGTGCTGCAGTTCGCGTTCCATCCGTCGGGGGACAGCAACTATCTCCCCTACCGCTACGATAACAACTGCGTTGTCTACACAGGTACGCACGACAACGACACCATCCTCGGCTGGGCGGACACCGCCGACGAGGCCGAGCTCGCGTTTGCGATGGACTATCTGCACGCGACCGACCGCAACAGTCTACGCGTCAACATGATGCGCGCGGCGCTTGCGAGCGTTGCGGACACCTGCATCCTCACCGCGCAGGACGTGTGCGGACTCGGCGGCGAGGCGCGAATGAACACCCCCTCTACCGTCGGGGATAACTGGAGCTGGCGGCTGACCGCCGATCAGCTCACACCGCAGGCCGCCGAATGGCTACTGACCAATACGCGGCTGTATGGCAGAACTGCCAACAAGGAGAACGTAGAATGAGTGATATGAAGAAAGACCTGACCATATTCGCCCGCGACGCATACCGCAAAGCCCCCGCCGACCTCGGCGCGTGGCAGCTGCACGACGCGCTCTCCCGCGCAGTGATGCTGTCGGTCGACAAGGCGTGGGAGAAATCCCGCCGCCGTCACGACACCCGCCGTCGCGCCTATTACCTCTCGGCGGAATTCCTCGTCGGACGGGCGATTTACAATAATCTGCTGTGCACGGGCAAGCTCGCCGAGGCGCGGCGGGTGCTCGAGGAGCTCGGCACCGATCTCGACCGCCTTGAGGAGATCGAGGACGCGGCGCTCGGCAACGGCGGTCTCGGCCGTCTGGCGGCGTGCTTCCTCGACAGCGCGGCAACTCTCGGCCTGCCGCTCGACGGCTACGGCATCCGCTACCGCTTCGGCCTGTTCCGCCAGCGCTTTGTGAACGGCTTTCAGCAAGAGGAGGCGGACGACTGGGCGCGCTTCGGCGATCCGTGGTCGGTGCGCTGCGACGAGGATGCCGTCACCGTCACCTTCGGCGACGGTGCGGTGCGCGCCGTGCCCTATGATATGCCGATCATCGGCTACGGCGGGCGGCACATCTCCACCCTGCGTCTGTGGCAGGCGGAGCCGCTGAGCGCGTTTGATTTTACCGCCTTTAACAATCAGCAATACGATAAGGCAGTGCGTGAAAAGAACCGCGCGGAGGACATCTCCCGCGTGCTCTATCCCAACGACTCCACCAGAGCGGGGCGTATCCTGCGCCTAAAACAGCAATATTTCTTCTGTAGTGCGTCCTTGCAGGATGCTCTGCGCCGCTTTGAGGCGGTGCACGGCGATGCGTGGGACAAGCTACCGAAAATGCTCTGCTTCCAGCTCAACGACACCCACCCCGTTATTGCCATCCCCGAGCTTATCCGTCTGTTGATGGCGCGCGGCGTGGAGTTCTCCGATGCCCTGCACATTGCGCGACAGGTGTTTAACTACACCAACCACACGATTATGCAGGAGGCGTTGGAGAAATGGGAGCTGTCACTCGTGCGCGCTGTTGCGCCCGAGTGCGCGAAGCTCATTCGCCGCCTCGCGCGCGTGCAGGAGACCGAGCTGCGCCACCGCGGCGTGCCCGAGGAGCAGTGGAGTGAACTTCTGCTGCTGCAGGGGGGCACCGTGCATATGGCGTACCTCGCCTGCTGGTGCTCGACCTATATCAACGGCGTCGCGCAGCTGCACACCGACATCCTCAAAGAACGCGTTCTGCGCTGCTGGCACGAATTGTATCCCCACAAAATTCAGAACAAGACCAACGGCATCACCCAGCGCCGCTGGCTGGCACTATGCAACCGCCCGCTCGCGGGGCTGATCACCGATCTACTCGGCGACGACGGCTGGATCACCGATCTCGGCCGCCTGCGCGAACTGGAAAAATACGCCGAGGATGAGCGCGTACTCGAGCAGTTTATCGCCATCAAAAAGGAGAACAAGCGTCGCCTGTGCGCCTATATTCAGCAGCACGACGGGGTGACCATCGACACCGACGCCATCCTCGATGTACAGATCAAGCGCCTGCATGAGTATAAGCGGCAGCTGCTCAACATCCTCTGCATCCTCGAACTCTATTTTGAGATCAAGGAGGGGGCGCTGACCGATTTCACCCCGACGGTGTTCCTGTTCGGCGCGAAGGCCGCGCCCGGGTATTTCCGCGCCAAGGCGATCATTAAGCTCATCCACGCGGTCGCCGACCTCATCGCACGCGACGAGCAGGTCAGCCGCTATATCCAAGTGGTGTTCGTGTCGGATTACAACGTCTCCTACGCCGAGAAGATCGTTGCAGCGGCAGACGTGTCCGAGCAGATCTCCACCGCGGGCACCGAGGCGAGCGGCACCGGCAATATGAAGCTGATGCTGGGCGGCGCCGTCACCCTCGGCACCTACGACGGCGCCAACGTCGAGATCGTCGCCGAGGCGGGCGAGGAGAACAACTTCATCTTCGGCGCGCGCGTCGAGGACATCGAAGCCATCGCCGACACCTACGACGCGCGGGCACTGTATGAGAAAAACCCGAAGATCAAGCGCTGCCTGGACGCGCTGACAAACGGCACGCTTTCCGACGACGGCACGGGGATGTTTGCGGAGCTCGTCTCCGCGCTGCTCGACGGTGCGAGTTGGCACAAACCCGATCACTATTATCTGCTGCTAGATTTCGAGGACTGCCTGCGTGCAAAGCTGGAGGTCAACCACGACTATGGTCGCGATCGCAAAGCGTTCGCCAAAAAGCAATGGAGAAATCTGTGCGCGGCGGGGAAATTTTCCTCCGACCGCACCATTGCGCAGTACGCGAAGGATATTTGGCACATCAAATAACGCCAAAACAGCCCGCTCGAATGAGCGGGCTGTTCCTTTATCTCTTATACATCCTTTTTCATCTGCGGGGCGAGGGCGAAGAACACCATCGCCGTGCGGATATAGGCGATCAACAGGAGATTCAGCAGATACCGCACCGTCGGCAGGTCAAAGGAGAACGCCGCCATCGCCTCGGGCAGACCGCCGAGCATCAGCCACGCGGTGTACACCGTGCAGGCGAGCGCGAGGATCCACCTGACCGTTTTGCCGAGCCGCCGCGCCAGCAGCAGCACGAGCGTTACAATGTGCATCACCACGTCCACCGAGAACGGCACATACAGCGAAAGACCCCCAACCGCGGTGTTGATCTGCAGCAACTCGCACACAAGCCGCAGCGCAACCGCGACCGCGAGCATCACCGCCCACACGCGCTCGGTCTTGTAGCCGCCGAGCCGCCACGGACGCATCACCGCCGTCAGCGCGCAGATAACCCCCGTCAGCCGCGCGATATAGGCGCCGAGCCCCGCAAAAAAGCCAAGAACCGTGCTTGTATCCAGCGATATGTTCAGAAACGACGGAACCACCGTCGCCAAATACACTGCCATCGGCAGAACGATGAGCAGCAGCCACGCTACCACCGACCGTGTTTTTCTTTTCGCCATTTGTTATCCCTCCGAAATGAATCCCAGCGTTACCTGTCCATTATACCAACCGTCCGTACTTTTTTCAAACATTTTTTCACAATCGACAGAAAACGGTGGAATATTTCCTTTTCCTATGATACAATGGTCGCGGTGTTAAGCAAAAATAAAGGACATATAAATTGCATGAGGTGAAATTATGGAAGGTTTAGTCAATTGGTTTATTGAGGTACTGCAGGGAATCTCGGGCGAGTGGGTATCGTTCATCATCTCGATGGTGCCGATCCTCGAATTGCGCGGCGGTCTGCTCGCCGCGTCGCTGTTAAACGTCGACATTCTTACTGCGGTGCCGATCTGCATTATCGGCAACATTATCCCCATCCCCTTTATTCTGTGGTTTATCACCCCCATCTTCACCTGGCTTAAGAAGACGAAGATCTTCCGCCCGATGGTCGAAAAGCTGGAATCCAAGGCGCTCGGCAAGAGCGAGAAGATCGAAAAGGGGTATTTCTGGGGGCTGGCGCTGTTCGTCGGCATCCCGCTGCCCGGCACGGGCGCGTGGACGGGCGCGCTGATCGCCTCCCTGCTCGGCATTAAGTTCAAAAAGGCGTTCCCCGCCATTCTGGTCGGCATCGCCATTGCCACCATCATTATGTCCATCGTATCCTACGGTTTGCTCGGCGCGATCATTCGATAAAAGGTTAAACGAATTCCATCGGCACGGAACATACAAACGAGGACGGACGCATATATATCCCGTAAGAGAAAGGGAAGGAATGATATGATCATGGAGAAGACCGTTTACCGTCCGGAAGGCTCGCTGTTCCACACGCCGGAGAACCAAAGCGCCATCGCCACCATCACCGAGCTGATGCAAGCGCAGGCTGACGGCAGGATCCTCGAGGCGCGCGCCGTGCGCTGCGACGTCGAGCACAACCTCATCGTCCAGCTCCCCTGCGGCGAGGGCATCATCCCCCACGCGGAGGGCGCCGTCGGCATTGCCGAGGGCACGACCCGCGACATCGTCCTCATCACCCGCGTCAACAAGCCTGTATGCTTTGTCGTTATCGGCTTCGAACAGACCGCCGACGGCTGTCGCCCCATCCTCTCGCGCCGTCGGGCGCAGGAACGGTGCCGCGCGGAATACATCGCCCACCTCAAACGCGGCGACGTCATCCCCGCGCGCATCACGCGGCTCGAAACCTTCGGCGCATTCTGCGACATCGGGTGCGGCCTGCCAGCGCTCATTCCGATCGCCGACATCTCGGTCAGCCGCATTGCCCACCCGCGCGACCGCTTCACCACGGGGATGGAGATCCTCGGCGTGGTATCCTCGCTGGAAAACGGACGGGTCTGCCTCTCCCACCGCGAGCTGCTCGGCACGTGGGAGGAGAACGCCGCGCTATTCAACGCAGGGGAAACAATCGCAGGGATTATACGATCGGTAGAGCCTTATGGCGTGTTTGTTGAGCTGACACCCAACCTGGCGGGGCTTGCCGAGCCGCGCGAGGGGGTGCGCGTCGGGCAACAGGCCGCGGTGTACATCAAGAGTGTGCAGCCCGACAAGCTCAAAATCAAGCTCGCGCTCATCGACGCGCAGGACGGCGTCGCCGCCCCGCAACCGCCGCAGTATTTCATCACGCAAGGGCCGCTCTCCTATTGGCGCTATTCCCCCGCTGAGTGCTCACGCGTTATTGAAAGCTCATTTGTGTAACGTTATCAAGGGCATACCCGACGGGTATGCCCTTGATTTTATAAATTTTTCCTTCGAGCGGTTGCAATTCGGTCAGTTGTTGGTATAATAATAGTATTACTTATTAAGAAAGGAGGCATCGGTATGCGCCGTATCCTCGCGGGTTTGACCGCAATCATCCTGCTGTTCTCCCTCACCGCCTGCGGCGACGACGGCAGCGGCAAAGGCTTTCGGTTTCCAATCGACAACGAGCCGCGACAGCTCGACCCGCAATCCGCGACCGAAGCCTCCTCGGTGACGGTGATCACCGCACTGTTCGAAGGCCTCACCCGCCTCGATGCCGACGGGGGCGTTGTTGACGGCGCCGCGAGCTACACGGTGTCGGACGACGGGCTGACCTACACCTTCACCCTCAAGGAATCCTACTGGAGCACCCTCTCCATCCGTGGCAAGCAAACCGACTGGGATGAGCCGACACGGGTGACCGCACAGGATTTCGTGTTCGGCTGGCAGCGGGCGGTATCCCCCGACAACCAAAGCGGTACCGCGACCGCCCTCTACGGCATCAAAAACGCCGAGGCGATCCACAAGGGGGAGAAAAAGCTCTCCACCCTCGGGGTCAAAGCCGTCAGCGACACCGTGCTGACCGTCACACTGGAAAAGGCTGACCCCTCCTTCCCCGCGCGGCTTGCGACCGCGCCGTTTATGCCGTGTAATCAGGCGTTCTTCGAATACACGGCGGGGCGGTACGGGCTGGAGACGAAATACCTCATCTCCAACGGCGTATTCTCCCTCACCACGTGGAATCACGGTCAATCCCTGCTACTGAATAAGAACGAATACTACCACTCCGCTGACAAGGCGTCGCCGAGTGCGGTGCGCTTTGTACTGGACAGCGACGATCCCGTCGCCGCGCTGACCGAGGGCGGTCTTGACGCCGCCTTCCTGGCCGCCGACAAGGTCGACACGGCACGGCAGGCGGGGGTAACGGTGCACTCTCTCGCGGATTCGGTGCGCGGGGTGTATTTTAACACCGCCGTGCCGACCCTCGCGAGTGCGAGCATCCGCCGCGCTCTGCGGGATGCGATCGAGTGGGCAACCGTGTACGATCATCTCGCCGCGGCTGGCGAGCCGAAAGCAACGGGCTATATTCCGCCCGACGCGCTTGTTGGCAGTGAGCCTTACCGCAACGGCGAAAACGCCGCCACCTATTCCACCCGCGTAGAGAGCGCACAGGCGGCTCTCGGCGAGGGACTCGCGGCGGTGTACCCCGAGGA